>NZ_JAZHFR010000026.1:0-45531 GCF_036541385.1 Comamonas sp. GCA5
CGTGCGGCCCCTTGCGGCGCCCACGCACTGCCGCGCTCCTGCGCGCCTGCGCCAGCCTGCTGCCCGTCCGCGGTCTGGGCCTGCACGGACACCCCCGCCAGGGCCACACCCTGCTGCTCCAGCATCTCGCGCAACTGCGCCAGGCTGTTGTCCAGCACCGCCCGGGTGTGCTGCTGGTCGGCCTGGAAAGTCACATGGGCTTCGTTGCCGCGCACGGAGACCTGCACCCGCACGTTCTGCCCATCCTGGTCCAGGACCACCTCGGCGCGCTGTTGCTTGCCCTGCAGCCAAAAGCGCATGTCTTCCACCGGCACGTCGGCCTGGGCCTCCCACTGCGCATCCTGGGCCTGCTGGGTCTCGCGCACCGCGTTCTCGGTCAAACGGGTGCCGCTGCCTTGCGCCGCGGACATGCCCGCCACCGCATCCTGCCCCGACTTGCTACCCTCGGCACGCTCCGTGGCCTTGGGTTGCAGGCCTGCGCCTGCGGCCGCCCACTGCTCCACCTGACCAATGACGCGTTGCAGCGTTGGCGAGGGGATGGCCTGCGGGTCTTCCAGTTTCCAGGCCCCCAGCAGATTGACACGCCCCTCGGAGGCTGGCGTGTCCGGCTGCACCAGATCGGCCACGGCCTGCAATCCGTCCTCGACCAGACCTGCGGCTTCTGTGGCCACCTTCACCACCGCGGCCGCCGCACCACCTTCCGCCACCCAGGGCAGGGCCGACTGCACGCCGGCCGCGACGGTCGCCACGGCCTGGCCTGCCGCCACATGTGGCTGGGCCCCCCAACCTGCAGGACTGGCACGGCCCGCCGCCTGCTGCGCCAGCACAAAGCTGCCGTTTTGCAGCGCCGCATCGGCACGGTCATCCAGCAGCGCCGTCTGGCCCACCAGGCTGCCCAGGTCCAAGCCGATGGACAAGCCGTCGCGCAGCACGGCGCTGTCGGCCTGCACGAGCTCGGCGCTCGGCAACTGCCGGGCCTCCAGCACGTCCTGCGCCGCCGCCCGGGCTTCGAGCGCGGCGGGAGGCTGCAGGCCTTGCAACAGCTGGGCAAACGCGGGCGCCCCTTCACGCCCGTCTTCCACCTTGCTCTTGTCCTGCTTGTCGCTGGCCGCGGCCTTCGCCTTGGCCGGCGTGTTCGCTGCTTGAATATCCATGCTCAGACCTCTTGAAACTGCAGGCCGAACGTGCGGCCGATGAACTGCAGAGCCGCACGCTCATCGGTCTGCTTTTGCTCGCGGCGCATCTGCGCCAGCGCGATATCGCGGCGGCGGGTTTCCACCACCTTGTTCAGGCTGCTCAGGCGCAGCTCCGACGCCATCAAGGCCTTCTGCGCCGCTTCCAGGCGGATCGCCTGGTCTGCCATCACCTTGGTTTGCAGGTTGATGGCATGCTGCAGCCGGTCCATGAACTGGCCGTGGTGGAACATCACCTCGGGCTTCATCGCCGCCCCTTCGCTAGCCCCCCAGCGCTGCTGCATTTCGCGGGCGTAGTTGTCCAGCTGTTCCATCTGGGACCTGGCGGCATCGTGGGCATGCTGACGCTCACGCAAGGCCTGGCGCGCCTCGTCGCGTTTGCGCGTGGCCATTTCGATCGCGATCATCAGTGCATTGAGTGACGACATTCCCAGCATCCTCTAGTTATCTCAAGCCGGCTGTTGCAGGACATCAGCCATTTGCGCCAGGCTCTCGTCCATGGAAGCAGACTCGAACATGGTCTGCTGCAGGAACGTGGCCATCGCCGGTTGCAGGCGGATGGCCTCGTCGACCTGGGGATCGGAGCCGTTGACATAAGCTCCTACTTGTATCAAATCCTTGCTTTTTTGATAGCGCGAATAGACGGCCCTAAAACGTCTAGCTAACTCAAAATGCTCCCGGCTGACGACGTTGTGCATCACCCGCGAGGCCGACTGCTCAATATCGATGGCCGGGTAATGCCCCTGTTCCGCCAGGGCCCGCGACAGCACGTAGTGGCCATCCAGGATGGCGCGCGAAGCGTCCGCAATCGGGTCCTGCTGGTCATCCCCCTCGGACAGCACGGTGTAGAAGGCCGTGATCGACCCCACGCCATTCAGGCCGTTGCCACTGCGCTCGACCAGGGCCGGCAGCTTGGCAAAGCAGGACGGCGGATAGCCCTTGGTGGCGGGCGGCTCGCCAATCGCCAGCGCAATCTCCCGCTGGGCCTGGGCATACCGGGTCAGCGAATCCATGAGCAGCAGCACATGCTTGCCCTTGTCGCGGAAATGTTCGGCAATCGCCGTGGCGTAGGTGGCCCCCTGCATGCGCAGCAGCGGCGGGGCATCGGCCGGCGCCGCCACCACCACCGCGCGGCTGCGGTCCTGGGCGCCCAGGATGTCCTCGACGAATTCCTTGACCTCGCGGCCACGCTCACCGATCAGGCCCACGACGATCACGTCGGCCTGGGTGAAGCGCGCCATCATGCCCAGCAGCACCGATTTACCGACGCCCGAACCCGCAAACAGGCCCAGACGCTGGCCACGCCCCACGGTCAGCAGGCTGTTGATGGCCCGCACGCCCGTATCCAGGCTTTCGCGCACCGGGGCACGCTCCATGGCATTGATGGGCTCACGGTCCAGCGGCTCGGACACGACGTTCACCAGCGCGCCGCCGTGGTCCAGCGCCACACCCTGCGAGTCGACCACGCGTCCCAGCAAGCCATCGCCCATGGGCAGGCGCAGCACGCCCGTGGCCAGGGACGGCGCCTCGGTATCCCCCAGGCGCAGGGGCGGCACAAACGGCTCGGCCGGTGTGACGGTCGCCCCGCACGACAAGCCCTGGATGTCGCCGGCCGGCATCAGGAACGCCCGATCGCCGGCAAAACCCACCACCTCGGCCAGCACCGGCTCCTGACCGGGCATCTGCAGATGGCATTGCGAGCCCACGGGCACGCGCAGGCCACTGGCCTCGAGCACCAGGCCGGTCAGCCGTGTCAAGGTGCCGTGGCTGTGCAAGGGCAGCGGCTGGTTCACGCGCTCGCGCCCCACCCGCAGCATGTCCTGCAACTGTGCCACTGCGGCGCCGATGGGCGAATGGTCAGTTGCCATGGCCGGCTCCACCGTCGTACCAGGTCGACACCAGGCCGAGTGCCGCCACGGCACGCTGCCAGCGGCGCTCCAGGCTGCCATCGATCTGTGCGCCCTGGCTTTCCACCAGGCAACCACCCTTGGCCACCGTCGGGTCGGACAGCCATTCCACCTTGGGATTGGGCAAGGCGGCACGCAGATGGGCCTGCAACTGCTGGAAATCCTCGGGATTCAGGCGCACCACGGCCGGTTTGGTGTCGGCCCCCAGCATGTCCAGGGCCTCGGCCACCACGGGTTGCAGGGCCTGGGGGTTGCAGCGCAGTTCCTGGCGCACCACCTGGCGCGCGATATCCACGGCCAGCTGCAGCAAGTCGGGCGCCATCTGCTGCTGCAGGCCCTGCACCCCGGTCTGTGCGGCATGCAGCACCTCGTTCAGGCGCTGTGCCGTCTCACGGCCCAGGTTGTTCTGGTAGTCGGCCATGCGGGCCTGCCATTCCTGGGCCGCCTGCTGCCGGCCTTGCTCCAGGCCCTGGGCATAGGCCTCCTGGCGGGCCTGTTCCAGTTGCTGCTGCAGCTCTTCCTCGGAAATCCCAGGCACCGGCAGGGGCACATCGTCGAGCTCCAGCTCAGGCACGGGCGCGGCCTCTAGCTCCTCGGGCTGCGGCTCGGCCACGGGCTCTTCGGCCAAGGGCAGCAAGGCGGGGTCCGAGGTCATCTCGGGCATGGCCGCAAAGCCTTTGTTGAAGGTGCCATTGCGGACACCACCAAAGTGCCAGTGCCGCACCTGCTGCTCGTCAATCTCTTCGCTGGGAATAAAGCGTGTCATGTCAACCTACTGGAACTGCGAAGGACTGGCCTTAGACAAAGCTGTCTTCTGGGCCACCGCCCAGCGTGATCTGGTTTTCGTCCGCCAAGCGACGCACCACCTTGAGGATTTCCTTTTGCTGCGCCTCCACCTCGGACAGGCGCATGGGGCCGCGCGCTTCCAGGTCTTCGCGCAGGGCCGAGGCCGCACGCATGGACATGTTGGCCAGGATCTTGTCGCGCACTTCCATGGAGCCGCCCTTGAGCGAGATGATCAGTGTCTCGGACGCCACCTCGCGCAGCACCAACTGCAGCGAGCGGTCGTCCAGCTTGACCAGGTCGTCGAACACGAACATCTTGTCCATGATCTTCTGCGCCAGGTCCGCGTCGTAGTTGCGGATGGTGTCCAGCACCGCCACATCGGCATTGCCGCCCAGCAGGTTGATCATCTCGGCCGCAGCCTTGACACCGCCCAGCGAGGTCTTGCGGATCTTGTCGCCACCGGCCAGCACCTTGTAGAGCACTTCGTTCAGGTCCTTCAGCGCCGAAGGCTGGATACCTTCCAGCGTGGCCACGCGCAGCATCACTTCGCTGCGCATGCGCTCGGGCAGCTGCATGAGCACCGCCGCGGCCTGGTCGAACTCCAGGTGCACCAGGATGGCCGCCACGATCTGCGGGTGTTCGTTGCGCAGCAGTTCCGCCACCGAGATCGGGTCCATCCACTTCAGGCTTTCAATGCCCGAGACGTCACCGCCCTGCAAGATGCGGTCCAGCAGCAGCGCAGCCTTGTCATCGCCCAGCGCACGGCGCAGCACCGACTTGACGTAGTCGCTGGCGTCCTCGACCAGCAGGCTCTGGGCGGCGCAGTCGTCGGTGAAGCGCGCGATCACGAAATCCACTTTTTCCTTGGACACCCCGCGCATGCGGGCAATCGTCTCACCCAGCTTCTGCACTTCCTTGGGCGACAGGTGCTTGAAAACCTCGGCCGCCTCTTCCTCGCCCAGGGACATCAGCAAAATGGCGGCGTCGTTCAGACCTCGATCATCCATAGCAAACTCTTTGTGTTCTGTAGATAGTTAGGTGCCAGCGGTCAGGATCAGTGGCTGCCATCGCTGCCATTGACCCAGGTCTTGACGATGTTGGCCACGGCAATCGGGTTCTGCTTGGCCAGGGCGCGCGCCTGCTGCAGGCGCAGCTCCTCGGGGGCGGGCTCGCCCGGCTTGGGCGGGGCGGCCAGTGCTGGGCGCTCCAGCTCTTCGGCCTCCAGCAGATCCAACTGCTGGGCCAGCTCCTTCTTCTTGCGGGCCTTGAGGATCGGACGCACCACGCCGAACATCAGGATCAGGGCCGCCAGCACCAGGCCCACCGGCCAGGCGATGGAGCGCACCAGATCGATCGTTTCGGGCTGCTGCCAGATCGGCAGGTCCGAAGCCAGGCGCAGCTCCTGCTGGAAGGGCGTGTTCATCAGATTGACCGAATCCCCGCGCTCCGCGTTGAAACCGATGGTCTCGCGCACCAGGGCCAGCATCTGTGCCTGCTGCGCCTCGGTCATGGCCTGGGGCGTCACGGCCGCGCCGGCCTCGGTCGCTGTGCCGGGCAGGTAGTTCACCACCACCGCAGCCGTCATGCGCTTGATGGAGCCCGTGCTGTTGCGGGTCACGCGCACGGTCTTGTCCACTTCATAGTTGGTGACCGATTCGCGCTTGCTGCCGGGAATGGCCATGATGTTGGTCTGCTGGCCATTGGCCGCCTGCAGCGTGGGGGCCGCGCCGTTGATGGGCGCCGCCGCGTTCTGCGGGGGCTGGTTGCTGACGGCACCGGGCACGCCGGTCGGGGGCACAGGTTCTTTCTCGCCAGTGCTTTCCAGCACCTGCTGGCTGCGCACCGCGCTCGCGGCCTGACCCTGGTTGGGGGCATGCAGCTCCGAGGTCGATTCGGTGCGCGAAAAGTCCAGCTCGGCCGTCACCTGCGCCTTCACATTGCCCTTGCCGACCACCGGCTCCAGGATGTCCAGGATGCGCTGGGTGTACTGCTTTTCCAGCTGTTGCTGGTACATCAGCTGCTGGACGTTGACGGGGCTGTCTTCAGGGTTGCCCGTCTGCGACAGCAGCTTGCCCGAGTCGTCCAGCACGCTGACCGCGCTGGGCAGCATTTCCGGCACGCTGGAAGAAATCAGGTGCACGATGCCCGCGATCTGCGTGCGGTCCAGCATGCGGCCGGGGTACAACGTCAGCAGCACGGAGGCCGAAGGCTTTTGCTGCTCACGGAAAAAACCATTCTGGTTGGGCAGGGCCAGGTGCACGCGGGCGTTCTGCACGGCCGACAGGCCCATGATGGAGCGGGTCAGTTCGCCCTCCAGGCCGCGCTGGTAGTTCACGCGCTCCTGGAACTGGGTGATGCCGAACTTGCTGTTCTCCATGATCTCGAAGCCAGAGACTGCGCCCTTGGGCAGCCCCTGGGTCGCCAGCTTCAGGCGCACATCGTGCACCCGGTCCGCGGGGATCATGATCGAACCACCACCTTCGGTGTACTTGTAGGGCACGTTCATGGCCGCCAGCTGCGTGACGATGGCGCCACCGTCCTTGTCGCTCAGATTGGAGAACAGCACGCGGTAATCGGGCTGTCGGCTGAACATCAAGGCCGCAATCACCCCCGCCACCACCAGCGCGCCCACAGCGCCGATCAGGATGCGCTGATTGCGATCAAGGCTTGCCACCCGCTGCTGCCAGCTCATCGGGCTTGCGGCAGCGGGGTTCTCAGCAACAGGAATTTCAGCAACTGCAGACATGTTCTTTTCCAAATGGGAGCTCGGGCCCGACACGGAGCCCAACGTGCTGCCGATTATTCGGACTTCCCACGCCACCGTTCCCCCGATAAGGCGGCCGTTTCCCCATTTATTCGCACAGATGCCAGGCTTGCATTTGCCTACGATTGCGCCATCAATCAAGAACAACCCAGGGATGAACACCATGGACCTGCGCCTGCAAAGCACCAACTCTGCGCTGACACCCATTTCCAGCGATATGGCCCAACGCCTGACCAAGCCTGTGCAACAGGCCGAAGCAGACGGCCATGGTTTCAGCCACGCCCTGAAAAATGCGCTGCACTCCGTCAGCGCGCCCAGAACCACTCCAGCCACCTGCAGCAAGAAGTGCAGATGGAAAATCCCTCGGTCAGCCTGGAAGAAACCATGGTGGCCATGCAGAAGGCGCAAATCGGCTTCCAAGCCACCCTGCATGTGCGCAACCGCCTGGTGCAGGCCTATACCGATGTCATGAACATGCAGGTCTGAGCACCTGCCTGTGCAGGGCGAATGGCCACCCCAGCCTGCGCCCCGCCCCAACGCTCGCCCCTTCAAAAAATCTTGATGACCGCACCCCTTGGGTTGCGGTCTTTTTTGCGCGCCGACTTGGCCACAGCCCATCGCCACGCAAGCAGGTCCACAGGCCTTTCAGCTCAGAAAAGATGAGCGCACCGCGCACATCCATCGCACCCTTCAGGTCATTAATACCTTGAAACTCTTCATAGACGAGCGCCAGCAGCTATCAAAAGCACTAGCGCCAGATCCTGGTGGTTTCAGCGACACCAACCACACCACACCAACGCCCAGATCTGACTGCCCCGGGTGGGCCCATGAAAAAAGCCGCATGCCTTGCAGCATGCGGCTTGTGTCCCCACCAAGGACTTAACTACCTAGCAGTACGCAGCGCCCACCTCAGTGCAACACCGAGCTGGCCGGGACCTTGCCCATGTACTCCAGCGTCGCCAGCCACGGCTCGGCCAGCACCCGGATCTGCGCGTCATTGCGCAAGATGCTCTGCATGATGCGCGTCTTTTCCTTGCGCTGCGCGGGCGTCAGCACCTGCTCCTGGGACTGCACGCGCAGCTCGCCAATCAGCACGGCGCACGATTTCTCACATTCCACCACGCAATCCCAGTTCTGTTGCAACGCGGCAGACAGCATTTCGGCACTCTTGGCCTCAATGGCCTTGTAGTAATCGAGCAATCTGTTCTCCTGCACAGCACCCCCTCACATCACGGGGTTGGCTGCGGTTCCAATCTCTTTCCAGCCTTGCGCCACGGGCTGCAAAACCTTGATGACTTCTTCCACCAACACCACATCATTGTGGATGTTTGCTTTGGTCAATTGGGCCACAGAATAGTCATACAGCAGCTTCAGATTAGCCGCCAGTTCACCGCCCTTTTCCAAGTCCAAACCCATCACCAGGCCCTCTTGCAAAATGCGTACAGACTTGGAGATGTGGCGCCCTTTTTCTTCCACTTCACCGCGCTCCATCGCGCCACGCGCGGCGTTCAGCGACTGGAACAAGCCATCGAACAGCATCTGAATCAACTGGTGAGGCGACGCACTTTCCACCTGGGAATGCGCGCTCACCTGACGGTAAGCCTTGGCAGCGCCGTAACCTGCAGATGAAAACATGGGAATCCTTACCTTTCTAAATACATCCGGGGGGTGCAATGCCCCCCGCCCAGACCTTGAGACCACCCAGCCCCAGCCGGGCATCAATCGGACTTGTTCCACGACGCCACCATCTGCTCCACATACGAGCTCAGCGAGTTCAGCGACGCCATCTTCACATCCAGGGCCGAATACTGTGAGCGCAGGCGCTTCTCCACGGTCACGGCGCGCGCCTCCACCTTAGCCACCTCATCGCGATTGCGCTCCAGCTGGCCTTCCAGGGCATCCGTCTTGTTGTTCAGCGTACCTTCGTACGCCAGCAACTCATCCGTCAAGGTCTTGAAATTCACCGCAATCCCACCGCCCTGGCCCAGCGCATCCGGCTTCGCTGCAAACATCGACTTCATGGCCGCCACATCGTTCATGGCCGTGGCCAGCTTGGTGGTATCGAGCGTCAATGCGCCACCTTGCTGCATTTGAATGCCAATGTCCGACAGGCGGGTATAAGCCCCCGTGGCATTGCCCGTCACGCTCTGCGTCAGCATGCGCAGCGAGTTTTGCAGGCTCACCGTGCTGCTGTCACCCTGCAGCGCCCCGGAGACCCCCGTGTTGGACTCGTACGCCGTGGACGTGCTCAGCAACTCATTGAGCGCGTTGTAGGCATCCACAAACGCCTGAATGCTGGTCTGGATCGCCTCCGTATCCTGGGTCAGGCTCAGCAAAGAATCGCCCTTGGCCGACACCGAGATCGACAGCCCCGGAATCACATCCGCAAACGTATTGCTGGTGGACTCCAGCGCCACACCGTTGAGCGTGATTTGCGCATTCTGGGCTTCCTGGGCCACCGTAAAGCCCCCCGTGCCCGCCAGCTTGGCCAGGCCCGTGTCAGCGCTGGTATCCACCGGCGCCAACGTCCCGTCGGCATTCTTGCTCGCACCGAACTCCACCGCAAACTGGCTGTCCGTACCCGTGCTGCGCGCGCGCACCATCAACTGCTGGTTGCCACTGCTGTCGGTAATCACGCTGGCCACCAGCGTCTGGCTCAGCGTGGGATCTTCATTGATCTTGGCCGCCAGCGTGGTCAGCGTATCCGTCGCGGTGACGGGCAGATCCACCGTTTTCGCCTGGTCACCCGCGCCCACTTTCACGCGCATGACGCCCGCCGTGCCCATATTGGCTTTGGCCGCCAGCTTGGTGCTGGCCGAAGTCTGGCTCTGCGCCAGCTCGCTGACCGAAATATTGTAGGAACCTGCGGCCGCAGACCCGGTCATCGTGGCATTCACGGCCGAGCTGTTGGACGAGCTGATCTTCACCGAGTCCCAGGTGCGGTCCAGCGTCAAATCGCGCGCCGCAGAATTCAGGTCATCCGTCAACGACTTGATTTCACCGTAGGTCGAAATCTGGGTGTTGATCACCTCGGCCTTGGCGTCCAGGGTCTTGATGGGCTCCTTCTCCAGCTCCACCGTCTGCGAAATGATGCTCTCCACATCCAAGCCGCTGCCCACGCCAATCGAAGAAATAGATGCCATCACTCGCTCCTTAAAAAATTGTGCGCCCGCGCACTGAAAGCACTGCGCAACTCCCTGCATTTTGCAACAACAGGGCGGCCTTCAAAAGGCCAAACAACACGGCCAGAACCATGCAAAAACACTGACCTGCCCAGCGCCACCCTTGCGCAGCCCCTGGCCACCTGCACCAGGGCCGTGCGGCGGGACTGTTGCATCCTTTATCGGCAGGCCCGCCGATTTCTCAAGCTTTTCTCACCCCTGGCATGCAAAAAAACGGCACCCCCTTGCGGGGGTACCGTATCAAGCAAAGCATGACTTTCAACTTCAAAGGTGGCACCCCAGTCTCAAGGCGCCCACCGTGGCGCGCTTTAGCCCAGCAGGCTCAGCACGTTCTGGGGCAGCTGGTTGGCCTGGGCCACCATGGCCGTACCGGCCTGCTGCAGAATCTGCGCAGTGCTCAGATTGGCGGTTTCGGTCGCAAAGTCGGCATCCACAATCCGGCCACGGGCGGCGGTGGTGTTTTCCTTCATGATGTCGATGTTTTCCACCGTCTTGTCAAAGCGGGTCTGCAGGGCACCCAGGTTGGCACGGGCCGCGTTCACCTGGTCCATCGCGCTGTCAATTTGCTTGATGGCGTCCCAGGCGCCGGCTTGGGTGCTGATGTCCATGTTCGCAATACCCTTGTGCGCCACCACGTCTGTTGCATCGATATTCAAATCAGCAGCATCAAAACCTGTCGTATCTGCCGTAAAAGCGGCGCCGAAAGTCACAGCTTCGTCGCTGTCAGAGCGCACTTCCAGCTTGTAGGTGCTGCCATCCTCGGTGCTCAAGAAGGCCGTGACACCGGTGTCTGCGGTCTTGGCATTGATGGCGGCCACCACCTGGCCCAGGCGCTCTTGCTCAGACGAGGCGGCATCCAGCGCACCCAGTTCAATCGCAGCGGCGCTGCCCACCTGAATAGTAAAAGTCTCTGCGAGCGTATCGTCCATGGCATCCAGCTCGGTAATCACCGAGCCATCGAGTGCTGCTGTGTCCGCTTCTTTCTTACCATAGCTGACATTGCCCAGACCATCGGCGGTGGCCTTGGTGGTGGCGCCCACGGTGATGTTATCGCCGGCATTGGCACCCACCTGGAAGGTGGCGCCGGTGAACGAGCCATCAAGCAGCTTGGTGCCGTTGAACGAGGTGGTCTTGGCCACGCGGTCGATTTCCGCGGTCAGCTGCTTCACTTCGGCCTGCAGGGCTTCGCGGTCTGCCGCGCTGTTGGTGGCGTTGGACGATTGCACGGCCAGTTCACGCTGGCGCTGCAGCATGTCGCCCAC
The DNA here is from genome assembly GCF_036541385.1 of Comamonas sp. GCA5. Classification (NCBI taxonomy): domain Bacteria; kingdom Pseudomonadati; phylum Pseudomonadota; class Betaproteobacteria; order Burkholderiales; family Comamonadaceae; genus Comamonas; species Comamonas sp. GCA5. The sequence continues at coordinate 11,095 of NZ_JAZHFR010000026.1, forward strand.
CTTGCCCAGCGCGCCTTCCGCGGTTTGCGCCAGCGAGATACCGTCGTTGGCATTGCGGGCCGCCACGGTCAAGCCACTGGCAGTGGCTTTCATGCGCTCCGAAATAGCCAGACCGGCGGCATCGTCCTTGGCGCTGTTCACGCGCAGGCCGGAAGACAGGCGCTGCATGCTGGTGCTCAGCGAGCTGGACGAGGTGGTCAGATTACGCTGTGCATTCAGCGAGATGACGTTGGTGTTAATGGTCATTGCCATTTTGTTTCCCCTTCAAAAAAACTGGTGGAGGGCGCGAGGTGGGTGCGGGGGTGGAGGGACGGCGCTGGCCTTGCCTGACCTGGCCAGTACGCAGTGCCTGGCGCACCCGGGTTTTCAAGGAAACCCCTTGAAAACCCAGACTGCATCTACGCTACACGCTCTGTTTATTGCAGCAGGCTCAGCACATTCTGGGGCTGCTGGTTGGCCTGGGCCACCATGGCCGTACCGGCCTGCTGCAGAATCTGCGCAGTGCTCAGATTGGCGGTTTCGGTCGCAAAGTCGGCATCCACAATCCGGCCACGGGCGGCGGTGGTGTTTTCCTTCATGATGTCGATGTTTTCCACCGTCTTGTCAAAGCGGGTCTGCAGGGCACCCAGGTTGGCACGGGCCGCGTTCACCTGGTCCATCGCGCTGTCAATTTGCTTGATGGCGTCCCAGGCGCCGGCTTGGGTGCTGATGTCCATGTTCGCAATACCCTTGTGCGCCACCACGTCTGTTGCATCGATATTCAAATCAGCAGCATCAAAACCTGTCGTATCTGCCGTAAAAGCGGCGCCGAAAGTCACAGCTTCGTCGCTGTCAGAGCGCACTTCCAGCTTGTAGGTGCTGCCATCCTCGGTGCTCAAGAAGGCCGTGACACCGGTGTCTGCGGTCTTGGCATTGATGGCGGCCACCACCTGGCCCAGGCGCTCTTGCTCAGACGAGGCGGCATCCAGCGCACCCAGTTCAATCGCAGCGGCGCTGCCCACCTGAATAGTAAAAGTCTCTGCGAGCGTATCGTCCATGGCATCCAGCTCGGTAATCACCGAGCCATCGAGTGCTGCTGTGTCCGCTTCTTTCTTACCATAGCTGACATTGCCCAGACCATCGGCGGTGGCCTTGGTGGTGGCGCCCACGGTGATGTTATCGCCGGCATTGGCACCCACCTGGAAGGTGGCGCCGGTGAACGAGCCATCAAGCAGCTTGGTGCCGTTGAACGAGGTGGTCTTGGCCACGCGGTCGATTTCCGCGGTCAGCTGCTTCACTTCGGCCTGCAGGGCTTCGCGGTCTGCCGCGCTGTTGGTGGCGTTGGACGATTGCACGGCCAGTTCACGCTGGCGCTGCAGCATGTCGCCCACCTTGCCCAGCGCGCCTTCCGCGGTTTGCGCCAGCGAGATACCGTCGTTGGCATTGCGGGCCGCTACGGCCAAACCCTTGGCTTGGGCATTCATGCGTTCCGAGATGGCCAGACCGGCGGCATCGTCCTTGGCGCTGTTCACACGCAGGCCGGAAGACAGGCGCTGCATGGTGGTGCTCAGCGAGCTGCCAGAAATGCTCAGGTTGCGCTGGGCGTTGATGGAAGCGACGTTGGTGTTGATGGTCATGGCCATGGTGAAATTCCTTTAAAAGGTGTTGAGTGCTTTGCGATAAACGGCGTCTTGTGCGCCATGTTTGGGTTATCGGAGCCGCCCGCAGGAATCTTTAGGAATATTTCAGAAATTTTTGCAAAAAGCGGCCACTTACCGCCAAGGCCTTGCTCTGCGTGCATGCGCTGCCACCACTCCAGTGCCATCCCAGGGCCATATTGCCCCGCATGGCATGCCCATGCCGGGGCACACAGCCCCTATTCACCCCCTGCTCTGCCCCTGTGCCCGCCCTGTGCGGCACTGCGGGCGTGCCGTGCGAAGCGCCGCACGAAGCGCCGAGATAGCGGGTTTTTCCGCCTTTATTCCCTGCAGCGCGCAAGCAGCAGCCATAGAAGAATTGCCCCATCGCTAGCGTTGCCTGCCGCACATGTAGGCCCGTGGTTTATGTGAGCGATGCAAGTAACTCGCTTTTTCTGAAGGAAACGAAGCAATGGCCGCAACTATCAATACGAATATCGCCTCCATCAACGCGCAGCGGAACCTGTCGTTGTCTGGACAGTCTTTGAACACCACCATGCAGCGCCTGTCCTCCGGCCTGCGAGTGAACAGCGCCAAGGACGATGCCGCTGGTCTGGCGATTGCCGAGCGCATGAACACCCAGGTCAAGGGCCTGACGGTGGCATCGCGCAACGCCAATGACGGTATCTCGCTAGCGCAAACCGCTGAAGGCGCGCTGGGCAAGATTGGCGACATGCTGCAGCGCCAGCGTGAACTGGCCGTGCAGGCCTCCAACGCCACCAACAGCGCCAGCGACCGCGAGGCCCTGCAGGCTGAAGTGAGCCAGCTGACTGCGGAAATTGACCGCGTCGCCAAGCAGACCAATTTCAACGGCCAGAAGATTCTGGATGGCAGCTTTGCGGGTGCCGTGTTCCAGGTGGGCGCCAACTCCGGCGACAACATCACCTTGGGCGCGCTGGTGGATACGCGCTCTTCGCAGTTGTCGTCGGTGTCGTATGCAACCTCCGAGGAAGCAGCCGTTGAAACAGCACAGCCCCTGGCTGCCGCAGCCCCCCTGAGTACCTTCAGCGCTGCATCTGCAGACCTGAGCATCACGGTCAACGGCAGCACCACGGTTCCCCTGGGCAAATTGCCCGAAGCCGACAGCCCCCAGCAGCGCCTGGGCCAGGTGGTGGAAGCCATCAACCAAAAGAGCGCAGACACCGGCGTGACCGCCTATCTGACCAAGATTGATGGCACCGAGCAGTACAAGGTGGAAATCCTGTCTGAAAAACTGGATGCCAATGGCGCACCCGTGTCCGTGGCATTTGACAACTTCACTGCAGAAGAAACTGGCCTGGATCCCGCCCATGTCGACATCGCCGGCGGCGTTGCCGGCGCAGGCTCTGTAGATAAAGCACGCGGCATCGAAGACATCGACGTCAGCACCCAGAGCGGCGCGTGGGTCGCGCTGAAAAAGATCGACAGCGCCGTGGACCAAGTCAACAGCGCCCGCGCCACGCTGGGTGCGGTGCAGGCACGTTTTGAGAACACGGTCAACAACATCGACATTCAGGTAGAAAACCTGTCTGCCGCCCGCGGACGCATCATGGATGCTGACTTCGCCGTAGAAACCGCGAACCTGAGCCGCACACAGATCCTGCAGCAAGCGGGCACGGCCATGGTGGCCCAGGCCAACCAGATTCCGCAGAACGTGCTGAAGCTGCTGCAAAGCTAAACAGCACCTGCCGACGTTTTCCCTTCAGAATTTCCACTGGATGCCGATAAAGCCTCCAGTGGTTTTTTTTACCCTATGAAAAGTGGAGAGGCTGTCCGCAGCTATACCTGCATCTACCCCACGGCGCGAAAACTGCTAAGCCACAAACAAGACGGCTTTTTACGCACCATTCCTGCGCTTGGCTTTGTTTAGGTTCTGACACAATTTCCCCATGCTTGTCCTTATTGGTTACATCATCGCCTTCGGCTGCATCTTCGGCGTGTATGCCCTGCATGGCGGCAACATGAGTGTGCTTGCCAAAGCCCTGCCTTTTGAAATGGCCACCATCGGCGGCTCCGCCCTGGGCGCGTTCATCGTGACCAACCCGCCCAAGGTGCTCAAAGCCACGGCATCGGCGCTGGGCAGCTGCATCAAAAGCGCCAAGCACAACAAAGGACGCTTCATGAACCTGCTGGCCTTGCTGTACGACCTGCTGCAAAAGGCCCGCAAGGAAGGCTTGATGGCCATCGAAATGGATGTGGAAGAGCCACAGAATTCGGAAATTTTTCAGAAGTACCCTGAACTGCTGGCCGACCAACATCTGGTGGAGTTCATCACCGACTACCTGCGCATGATGGTGTCGGGCAACCTGAACTCGCACGAAATCGAGTCCCTGATGGAAAACGAAATGGATGCCCACCACCAGGAGGAGCACCGTGTGGTCACGGCGCTGCAGCGCCTGGCCGGCGCCCTGCCGGCCTTCGGTATCGTGGCAGCGGTGCTGGGCGTGGTGAACACCATGGGCTCCGTCGGGCAACCGCCTTCGGTGCTGGGCGGCATGATCGCCTCGGCGCTGGTGGGTACGTTCCTGGGCATTTTGCTGGCGTATGGCCTGGTGGAGCCCCTGGCCGGGCTGATCGAGCAGCGCAACCAGGACGCCGCCAAGGAATACGAGTGCATCAAGTGCACGCTGATTGCGAGCATGCAGGGCTACAACCCACCCACGGCGATTGAGTTTGGCCGCAAGGTGCTGTATTCGACGGAGCGCCCCGGCTTCTTGGAGCTGGAAGAGCACGTCAAGAGGAAGTAAGCCATGCCGCCCCCCAACCAGCCCGGCGGCGCAGCCGCGGGCGCAGCGAATGACAAGAAGCTGCAGCCCATCATCATCAAGCGCGTCAAGAAAGGTGAACACGGTCACCACGGCGGCGCCTGGAAGATTGCCTATGCCGACTTCATGACGGCGATGATGGCCTTCTTTTTGCTGATGTGGCTGCTGGGCTCGACCTCCAAGGGGGACCTGCAGGGGATTGCCGCGTACTTCAACTCGCCCCTCAAGGTGGCGATGGCCGGGGGCGACGGCTCGGGCAACAGCTCCAGCGTCATCCCCGGGGGCGGCAACGACCTGACCAAGGTGTATGGCCAGGTCAAACGCTCGGAAACCGAGAGCGAAAGCCAGCGCCGCCAGGTGGACACCAAGCGCCAGCGCGCGCAGCAGGACACCCAGCGCATCCAGGCCTTGCACGCCAAGATCGACGCCATGATTTCCAGCAATGCCACGCTGAACGAATACCGCTCGCAGATCCGCATGGACGTGACGCCCGATGGCCTGCAGATCCAGATCGTGGACGACCAGAACCGCCCGATGTTCGACATCGGCAGCGCCATGGTCAAGCCCTACATGCGCGACATCCTGCGCGAGGTCGGCTCGGCCCTGGGCGGGGTGGAAAACCGCATCAGCATAGCGGGCCACACCGACGCTGCGCCGTATGGCATGGGCGAACGCGGCTACAGCAACTGGGAGCTGTCGACTGACCGGGCCAACGCCTCGCGCCGCGAATTGGTGGCGGCCGGCATGCCCAACGACAAACTGGCCCGCGTGGTGGGGCTGGCAGCCAGCGACCTGCTGCTGCCGAACGAGCCACGCGCACCGCAGAACCGGCGCATCACCATCACGGTGCTGACGCATGAGGCAGAGGAACGCTTGCTGGGCAAGCAAACCCCGACTGTCCACCCAGACAGCAAATTGGAAACGGAAAAGCAGGAGAATCCCCCACCTGCGCCCCAAACTCCGTGACAATTTGTGAAAACAGGACGAAGCCCGTGCACGGCACAGGTTTCATTCAGAGCTTTTTTGACCGAAAGGGTCCCCCGTGGCCAACAACGACCTTCGTTTTTTGATTGTTGACGACTTCTCGACCATGCGTCGCATCGTGCGCAACCTGCTCAAGGAGAGCGGCTTCACCGAGGCCGATGAGGCCGAAGACGGCGTGGCAGCGCTGCACAAGCTGCGCAACGGCAAGTTCGACTTCGTGGTGTCCGACATCAACATGCCGAACATGAATGGTTTCGAGTTGCTGACGGAAATCAAGTCCGACGACAAGCTCAAGCACCTGCCCGTGCTGATGGTGACCGCCGAAGCCCGCAAGGAAGACATCGTCGCCGCCGCCCAGGGTGGCGCGGCCGGCTACATCGTCAAACCGTTCACCAAGGCCACGCTGGAAGAGAAGGTGAACCTGATCCTGAAGAAGCTGGGCCTGGGATAAAGCCATGGAACACACACCGCCCAACGCCGGCCCACCCGCAGCAGGCTTCGACCATGGCGAGGTGCACAACAAGATCGGACTGCTGACACGCCAGCTGCACGACGCGTTGCGCGAGTTGGGCTATGCAGACCGCCTGCGCGGGACGGCCCAAGAGCTCCCGGATGCACAAAACCGCCTGTCCTACATTGCCCGCCTGACCGGCCAGGCGGCCGAAAAGGTGCTGACCCTGGTGGACGATGCCAAGGAGCGTCAGTCCAGCATCGTGGCGCGAACCAAGCAGATGCGCCAGTCCATGATTGCCGACCCGGTGGCGGCCGTGGCCAAGGGCCACATCATGAATTACCTGGAAGACATGGAAAAGGCCACGGAGATCGTGGACAACCAGTTGACCGACATCATGATGGCGCAGGACTTCCACGACCTGACGGGGCAGGTGATCGCCAAGGTGGTGACCCTGGCCGGCACGCTGGAGAAGCAGCTGATTGAGCTGCTGCTGCAGACCGCCCCGCAACCGGCCGGTCACCAGCCACTGCTGGATGCGGGCGAGGTCAGCGCCGCTGCCGCCATGGCGACCGGTGTGGCCGTGACCGCCGACCAGGCGGACGATCTGTGGGCGGCCGCCCTGGCAGAGGCCGCCCCCGAGGAAGCGGCGCACAACCCCAGCGCGGCAGCCGACCAGCCGGCGCACCCGGTCTTGCAAGGCCCCGTGGTGGACCCCAACGCCCAGGACGTGGTCACCTCACAGTCCCAGGTGGACGATTTGCTGGCCAGTTTGGGTTTTTAAAAAAGTGAGCTGCCAGCGCTTTTATTTCAAGCACTTTAGATAGTTTTATTTCTGAAGCAATTGAAAAATAAGCGCTGACAGCTCTGGTATTTAGAGCATTGCTCGGGCACCTAGCAGATTGCCCGCCGCCCGCAACCGCCGCGGGCGTTGAAATAGCGCCGCCTGTGGTGCGCTTTTCCCGCTTTAGCGTTCTGGCCGCTTGCGGACAATGGCATGAGACCTTTCCCTCATGCCGTCATGGAATCGAGCCAAGATAAATCCCTACCAGCCACCGCCAGGAAGCTGCAGAAAACCCGCGAGGACGGCCAGACGTCGCGCTCGCGGGATCTCGGCCACCTGGCCGTGCTGGGGGTGGGCTCGCTGGTCGTGATCGTGGGCGGCCCGACGCTGATGCACCACCTGCGCATCGCCCTGGGCCGGCAGCTGTCGTTCAATGCCGAGACCGTGCTGTCGCCACAGCTGATGATGGAGCGCCTGGTGGACATGGCCTGGATCGGCATCCTGGGCTGCGTGATCTTTGCTCTGGTAATCAATGCGGCCTCGATCGCGGCGACGCTGATGTCTGGCGGTTGGATCTACAGCCTCAAGCCCATCATGCCGCAGTTCAACCGCATCAACCCGATCTCGGGCCTGGGCAACGTCTTCTCCAAGCAGCAGCTGATCACGGCGCTGAAGAACGTGCTGCTGATGCTCATCCTGGGCACGGTGGGCTGGTTCCACATCAAGTCCGGCATCCCGGACATGGCCTCCCTGCCGTCCTTGGGCGGTGCGGCCGCACTGGCGCGCGTGGGCGACTGGATCGTGACCGGCCTGCTGCTGTTGCTGCTGGTGGTGTTTGCCGTGGCGCTGATCGATGTGCCGCTGCAGAAGTTCCTGTTCCTGCAGCGCCTGAAGATGAGCCACCAGGAAGTCAAACAAGAGCACAAGGAGTCTGAGGGAAGCCCCGAGCTCAAGGGCAAGATCCGCCAGAAGCAGCGCGAGATCGCCCAGCGCGCCAGCGTCACCGCCGTGCCCAAGGCCGACTTCGTGGTGACCAACCCCACCCACTATGCGGTGGCCCTGCGCTACGACGAAAACAATATGGCGGCCCCCCAGGTCGTGGCCATGGGCGCCGACCTGGTGGCCCTGAAGATCCGCGAAGTGGCCAAGGCCCACGACATCCCCGTGCTGGAGTCCCCCATGCTGGCGCGTGCCCTGTACGCCCACGCCGAAATCGACCAGTCCATCCCGTCCACGCTGTACACCGCCGTGGCCCAGGTGCTGGCCTATGTCTACCGCCTCAAGGCCGCAATGCGCGGCGAGGCCCCTGCCCCGGGCGAGCTGGTCCAGCCCCTGGTGCCCCCGGAACTGGATCCGCACACCCGACGTGCTGCGGCCGCACAGTCTTAAGCGTTAGAAAGCACTGCCACCATGAGCACCGCCTTGTTCAAAAACCTGCAAGCCTGGAACGCCAAGAACGGCATGGCCCTCCAGAGCCTGGGCGCCCCCCTGCTGGTGATTGCCATCCTGGCCCTGATGGTCCTGCCCATGCCGCCGTGGCTGCTGGACACGTTCTTCACGCTGAACATCGCCACTGCGCTGATGGTGATGATGATTGCCGCCTACATGGTGCGCCCGCTGGACTTTGCGGTCTTCCCCTCGGTACTGCTGCTGACCACGCTGATGCGCCTGTCGCTGAACGTGGCCTCGACCCGCGTGGTGCTGATGGAAGGCCACACCGGCCCTGGCGCTGCGGGCGCGGTGATCGAGGCCTTTGGTCACTTCCTGATCGGCGGCAACTTTGCCGTGGGTCTGATCGTGTTCGCCATCCTGGTGGTGATCAACTTCGTGGTGATCACCAAGGGTGCCGAGCGTATCGCCGAAGTCTCGGCCCGCTTCACCCTGGACGCCATGCCCGGCAAGCAGATGGCCGTGGACGCCGACCTGAACGCTGGCCTGATCGACGAAGCCGAAGCCAAGCGCCGCCGCGCCGAGGTGCAGGAAGAAGCCAACTTCTTCGGCTCCATGGACGGTGCCTCCAAGTTCGTGCGCGGCGATGCCATGGCCGGCATCCTGATTCTGATCATCACCATCATCGGCGGCTTCATCATCGGCATGGCCCAGCACGGCCTGAGCGCCGGCGACGCCGCCAACAGCTACATCCTGCTGGCCGTGGGTGATGCCCTGGTGGCCCAGATCCCCGCCCTGCTGATCTCCGTGGCCTCCGCCATGGTCATCTCGCGCGTCGGCAAGGACAACGACACCGGCAAGCAGATCGCCAACCAGATGCTGGGTTCGCCCCGCGCCCTGGCCATCACGGCCGCCATCCTGATCATGCTGGGCCTGATCCCCAACATGCCCCACACCGTGTTCCTGCTGATGGGCAGCCTGTTTGGTTACGGCGCCTGGATGGTGCACCGCAAGAACCAGCAAAAGCAGCAGACCGCCGCCAGCGGTGCCGCCGGCGCCGACAGCAGCGCACCCAGCGGTGCACTGGCCGCACCCGCCCAGGACAGCGAGGCCACCTGGGACGACCTGCAGCCCGTGGACCTGCTGGGCCTGGAGCTGGGCTACCGCCTGATCGCACTGGTGGACAAGAAGCGCCAGGGCGACCTGCTGACCCGCATCAAGGGCGTGCGCCGCAAGTTTGCCCAGGAAGTCGGCTTCCTGCCGCCGGCCGTGCACGTGCGCGACAACCTGGAGCTCAAGCCCAGTGCCTACCGCATCACCCTGCGCGGCGTGATGGTGGGCGAAGGCGAGGCCTTCCCCGGCATGTACCTGGCCATCAACCCCGGTGGCATCAGCACGCCGCTGATCGGCACCCCCACCACCGATCCGGCCTTTGGTCTGCCCGCCCACTGGATCGACGAACGCCAGAAGGAAGCGGCACAAATGGCCGGTTTTACGGTCGTTGATTCGGTAACCGTGATGGCGACACATTTGTCACACTTGATGCAAATGCATGCTGCCAAGCTGTTGAGCCGCAACGAGGTGCAACAACTGGTGGAGCACGTGGCCAAGTCCGCGCCCAAGTTGATTGAAGAAGTCATTCCGAAGATGGTCACCGTCACAACGTTCCAGAAGGTCCTGCAGCTGCTGCTGGAGGAGGCTGTGCACATCCGTGACATCCGCACCATCATCGAGACGCTGGCGGAGCACGCCGGCACGACACAGGATGCCGCAGAGCTGGCGCGCCGCGTGCGCATCGCCCTGTCGCCAGCCATCGTGCAACAAATCTACGGCCCCACCCGCGAACTCAACGTCATTGCGATCGAACCCGGTCTGGAGCGCTTGCTGGTGCAAGCCCTGTCCAACCCGCAAGCGCCTTCGCTGGACCCCGGTGTGGCCGACATGCTGACCCAACGCGCGGCCGAGGTCGCCAACAAGCAGGAAGAGCTGGGCATGCCCGCCTGCCTGCTGGTGCCCGACGCGATTCGCAACGCCATCGCACGCCTGGTGCGCCGTGTGGCCCCACGCCTGCAGGTGCTGGCGCACAGCGAAATCCCCGAGACCCACACCATCCGCATCGGCCCCATTCTTAAAGGTGCAAACGCATGAACATCCAACGCTTCTTAGCCCCCACGTCCCGCGAGGCCCTGGACAAGGCGCGAGCCGCTTTTGGTGACAGCACCCTGATCCTGTCGAACCGCCCCACGGCCCATGGCGTGGAAGTCATGGCCACCGCGGAAGATGCACTGGGCAACCTGGACAAGGGCCGCACCACCAGCCCCGGCCTGATGGCCGCCATCCAGGCGCGCGCGGCCGAGGAGACCCGCGCCCCCAAGCAGGCGCCCAAGTCCCCGCTGCGCGTGGAGCCGCAGCTGCAGCAGGCCAAGCCCGTGATCAAGGCCAGCGCGCGCCAGAGCGTGGCCGAAGACACCGAGCAGCTGGCCATGAGCACCCTGTCCTTCCAGGACTATGTGCGCGAACGCATGCTGCGCCGCCGCAACGAAGAGATGAGCGACAGCGTCGCCACCGAGGCACTGCCCACCTTCGCCCGCAAGAACCGCCTGGATGCCGTGCGCGACAGCGCCCCGCTGCCCACCGCCCCGTCGGTCATCAAGCACAACCCCCTGCGCGGTCTGGCGGTGGAACTGCCGGCCGAACCCCGCAAGGCCAGCGCACCGGCTGCCGCCCCCGCGCTGATGCACGAGCTGCAGTCCGTCAAGGAGTTGATTGAAGAGCGCTTCAACACCCTGACCTGGATGAACCAGACGCGTGCCAATCCGCTGCAGAGCAACCTGATGCTCAAGCTGATCCGCGCCGGTTACTCGCCCGCCCTGTCGCGCGCCATGATGGAGCGCCTGCCCCAGAACCACGGCCCCGCCGAGGCCCTGAAGTGGCTGATGCAGGTGCTGGAGCGCAACCTGCGCACCGACCGCGCTGAGGCGCCCATCTGGGACAAGGGTGGCGTGTTCGCCCTGGTCGGCTCCACCGGAGTGGGCAAGACCACCACGGCCGCCAAGCTGGCCGCCCTGTGCGCGGCCAAGCACGGCCCCCACAACGTGGGCCTGATCACGCTGGACACCTACCGTGTCGGCGGCCACGAGCAGTTGCGTGCCTATGGCCGCATGCTGGGCGTGGTGGCCCACCTGGCGCACGACAAGGCCGCCCTGCAGGACCTGCTGGGCCTGTTGGCCGGCAAGAAGATGGTCATCATCGACACCACCGGCGTGGCCCCGCGCGACCCGCGCAAGGACGACATCCTGGAAGTGCTGAACCTGCCCGGCGTGGAACGCCTGCTGGTGGCCAATGCCGGCGCCCACGGCGATACGCTGGACGAATCGCTGGCCGCCTTCAAGCGCGATGGCTGCAAGCAGACCATCCTGTCCAAGCTGGACGAGGCCGTGAAGCTGGCCCCCGCCCTGGACGCCCTGATCCGCCACCAGATGGTGCTGCGCGGCATCACCAACGGCCAGCGCGTGCCCGAAGATTTCGAGCGTGCAAATGCCAGCGAGCTGGTCGCCACCTCCATGCGTGCCCACACCAAGTCGGCCTTCGATCCCTCCTCGCTGGACATGGACTTCTACTTCACGGAATCGTCCATCGGCAACGCCCAAGGGGCCTTGCATGCTTGAGAGCGTGTGGCACCAAGGTACCGGCCTGCGCTGGCAGGGCGTGCAGTCCTCGCTGCGCGTGCTGCCCGTGGTGCCCTCCGGTGACAGCGCCGACGCGGCCGCCCTGTGGATGGCCTGCGCCCAGCTGCAGCAACAGGGCTACCCCGTCGTGGTGCTGGATGGCACCGAACAGGAAACCCACGCGCTGCCCGGGCTGCAGGATCTGCTGCAGCCGCGCCTGGGCTATGCACACACCGCCCTGCCGGCCGACACCGGCAATCCGCTGAGCGTCGCCACCCTGCCCGCGGCGCGCGGCATGGTGCAGCTGCAGCACAAGGCCTCGGTCACCGGCACCCGCCCGCTGGAGCTGCTGTACCGCTATGTGCGCAACCACGCCCTGGTGGTGCTGCTGGCACCCGCCCCCCTGCTGGTGGGCATGCTGCAAGGCTGCCGCCAGGCGCCGCTGCAGCTGGTGCCGGCGCAGTCGCGCAACGTGGTCAGCAGCTACCGCGCCCTCAAGCAGGTGTTTGCCGGCAGCGGCCTGATGCCGCGCCTGGTGGCCATGCGCCCCGCCGACTACGGGCTGGACCCGGTGCTCAAATCGCTGTCGCAGTGTGCGCTGCGCCATTTGCAGGCCGAGCCGCTGTGCGAACAATTCGATCCGCTGCAACCCCGGCACCTGCAACGCTGGGCCCTACAATGCCTGGAGCACGCCGAAACCGTGCAGCCGCCCCAAGAGATGGCGGCCCGCGAAGCGGCGTTTTCTTCTTCCTCGCCTGCTGTGTGGAGCCACTGAGTCGATGTACACCGCCCATGGTCAACTGGACCGCGATGCGCTGATTCGCCAGCATGCCCCGCTGGTGCGTCGCATCGCGCAACACATGATTGCCAAGCTCCCGCCCAACGTGGAGCTGGACGACCTGATCCAGGTCGGCATGATTGGCCTGGCCGATGCCCTGTCACGCTACGAAGCCAGCCAGGGTGTGCAGTTCGAGACCTTTGCCGGCCAGCGCATCCGCGGCGCCATGCTTGACGAGCTGCGCGAGAACGACTGGATGAGCCGTAGCTCGCGCAAGGGCCAAAAAGACATCGAGAACGCCATCCATCGGCTGGAGCAGCAACTGGGCCGTGCGCCCAAGGAATCGGAAATCGCCCAGTCCATGGACCTGGCGCTGGGCGAGTACCAGTCCCTGCTGTCCAAGGTGCGTGGCACACAGTTGGTCTACCTGGAAGACATCACCCCCGGCGATGACGACAACGGCAGCTTCCTGGACCGCCATGTGGCCGATGTCGGTGCCGACCCCTTCAGCCTGCTGCGCGACGACCGCATGCGCACCGCCTTGGTGCAGGCCATCGACAGCCTGCCCGAGCGCGAGAAGTACGTCATGGGCATGTACTACGAGCACGACATGAACCTCAAGGAAATCGCCGCCGTGCTGGAAGTCACCGAATCGCGCGTCTGCCAGTTGCACAGCCAGGCTATCGCGCGCCTGCGCACCAAGATGCGGGCCCACTGACGGCCCGGCACCGCCGGCCGCACCCCGTGCGGCATCGCAGTCCTCACCGCCTACAAAAAAGCGCCTCATGAGGCGCTTTAATTTTTTCAGGAGCGGTTATCGCAGGTGATTCGGGCGTTTGCACGGCATTTGTGCTGCAAACACGCTAAAGACGAGCGCCATGCGCTCTCTTTTTAGATCAACCGCTGATGTGGTACATGCGCGCCACCGAGGCTGCGCTGCCGGGCTGCTTGGCGCCGCCGTAGGTGTGGTGGACCGATTGCTCAGGGATCAGCGATGCCAGCTGCTGGCCGGTAATGGCCGACACCTTGGAGATGTGGCCGCGCATCTGCGTCAGGCGACCGGACATGGCCTGCATGCGCTGCACGTTCTCGGGTGTGAACTGCTCGGCGCCAAAGCGCTGTGCCAGCCCGGCAAAAGCCTGCATGCCATCACGCAACTGTCGAATGGCGTGTTCGGTCGATTCGGGCTGGTTCTCCAGCACCAAGGCATTGACCAGATCGATCATGCCGTTAATTTGTTCCAGAGCTTCACTAAGTTGCATGGTGGTTTCAGCGGTTGAGCGGGTTGAGACGGAGTTCGGGCGCTAGACACCAGTGAGGCCGAAGGTCGGGTGGCCCACACCGGCGCACAGCGCCCGTAGAAAAAGCTTAAACGCGGCTTGCGCCCAGCAGCCCAGCAGCGTCCACCAACATCTTGTCGGCCACCACGCTGGCGTTCACCTTGAACGTGCCGTTGGCAATGGCTTCGCGGATGGCATTGACCTTGGCCATGTCCACATCCGACGAAGACTTGGAATTTTGATCCAGCGAGCGCACCGAGTTCGATACGGTCACAGGCACACCTGCGGCATTCGCACGGGTTTGCTGCACCACCTCACTGGCGGTGCCGTTTTGTTTTTGCTGGGCTTGTTGCGCAGCGTTCTGCTGCGGCTTGGCTGCCAGCATTTCGACGTTGGTGTTGTGTCCGACCTTCATGTTTTTCTCCAATGTCCCCGCTCCGGGCTCTGTAGTCTTGCTATCGGCGGCTTGAAAGATAACTTGAGTATTTTCTTTCAAATCCGTCTGTATCACTGTGCAACCACAACTTCCCCTTGCGGATTGACGGTTCCGGTGACGGTGCGCCCGTTGTCCATGCGCACCCGGATGTTCTGGCCGGCAGCGCCACCTTCCAGCGCCCGGCCGGTGCCGGTCACCATGAAGCCGCCGCCCTGGGCAATCACTTTGACGGTGGCACCCGGTTTCAGGATCTGCGCCGCCTTGACCATGGTCTGGCGCAGGGCCATCCCGGACGTCAGGTTGCGCGCCGCCGTCTGTCCCACCCAATCTTCGGGCATGGCGATGATGGCATGGGGCGACTCGGCCCAGTCCACTTCGGCCTGCATGGCGTGATCGTAAGTGAGCACTTCGCCCATGCTCACATTGTGGGTCAGCACCCAGGCGGGGCCGAAGGCCTGGATGGTGACCGGCAGGAACACATTCCAAGGCTTGGCACCTTCCACACAGCGCAGGCCGATGCGGGTGCGGCCCCACAGCTTGCTGCCGCTGGGCAGGTAGGGGTCGACATTCTGGCAGGGCGCCAGGTTCAGGCGCGGATCGAGTCGGCCCACCTGCACCTCCATGCGCAGCGGCATGCTCTGCATCTCGGCCGATTTAGACAGTGCGCCCTGCAGCCATTCGTTGCTGATCTGCCCCAGATCCTGGGCACCTGCTCCCAGCGCAGCACCGCCCACAGCCATGCAGGCCAGCGCACGCACCAGGGTGCGCGCAAGACGGGAACGGAAGGCGGACGGAAACAGGTCATGGGGCATGCCAGCCACTGTAGTCAGCCCTGCGACTTTTAAACCCCGAAAGTACCCACCCAAGCCTGCTTTCTTCGCGCTTTAGCAAATACGGCGGATTTCCATAATCACTGCACGTGCCAAAGTCCGCCCGACTGGGGCGCCCCGCATTCCGTTTTTCACACCGCACAAGGATTCGCATGCTCAACAAAATGACCGGACGTTTGGACTTCCACAGCGACGCTCTGCTGTTGCGTGCGGAGCGCCAGCGGGTGCTGGCCAGCAACATCGCCAACGCCGACACCCCCGGCTATGTGGCACGGGACTTCAACTTCGCCAAGACGCTGCAGGCCGCCCAGGGCGAAAACGGCTCGGTGCGCCAGGCGCTGCAGGCCGCCAGCACCACGCACAGCCAGCACATGCCCCTGCCCACCGAGAAGTTCGGCACCGACGGCAAGGGCCGTCTGGGCTATTCGCTGACCTCGCAGCCCAGCCTGGACAACAACACGGTCGACCTGGACCGTGAACGTGCCAATTTTGTGGACAACGCCGTGCGTTACGAAGCCACGCTGCGCTTTCTGAACGGCAGCGCCAAAACCATGCTCAGCGCCATCACCGGCCAGTAAGCGCACCGACTCTCAAGGAAACCACCGCCATGTCCATGTTCTCCATCTTCAGCGTCTCGGGCAGTGCCATCAGCGCCCAGTCGCAGCGCCTGAACGTTGTGGCCTCCAACCTGGCCAACGTCGACGCCGTCGCCGGCCCCGATGGCCAGGCCTACAAGGCCCGCGAAGTGGTCTTCCAGACCGCGCCCATGGGCCCCGAAGGATCTGCCGGCGTCAAGGTCAAGGACATCACCGAAGACAACACCCCGGGCCGCCGCGTGCACAACCCCGAGCACCCACTGGCGGACGCGCAAGGCTATGTCACCCACTCCAACGTGAATGCCGTGGACGAGATGGTCAACATGATTTCGGCTTCCCGTTCCTACCAGAACAACGTGGAAGTCATGAACACCGCCAAGTCGCTGCTGCTGAAAACGCTGCAACTGGGCCAATAAGCACACAGAAAGTAGGCGCACATGATTTCCGGCGTTTCCTCCAACACCAGCACCTCCTCCGGCAGCGGCTCGGTCACCTCAGCAGCCGACATGCAGGACCAGTTCCTGACGCTGCTCGTTGCGCAGCTGCAGAACCAGGACCCCACCAACCCGATGGACAACTCGCAGCTGACCTCGCAGATGGCGCAGATCAGCACCGTCAGCGGCATCGAAAAGCTCAACAGCACCGTGGAAAGCGTGTCCAGCCAGTTGGCCTCCATGCAGATGCTGCAGGGTGTGTCCATGATCGGCCGCACCGTGCTGTCCGAGGGCAACCAGCTGGGCCTGGCCGCCTCCGAAGACGAGGAAGGCAACATCAAACTCAGCGGCACTGCCGCGTTTGACCTGGAAGGCTCGGCCTCCAATGTCACAGTCACCATCACCGACGCCAACGGCAAGATTGTGGACACCATCGAAATGGGCTCTGCACAAGCGGGCCGCAACTATTTCACCTGGGATGGCAGCGACTACACCGGCGAGAGCATGGATCTGCGCTTCAAGGTCACCGCCACCAACGGCGAAGCCAACGTCAAATCGACTTCGCTGTCCCCCAACGCTGTAGTCGCTACCAGCATCAGCAATGGCGCCCTCATGCTGGAGCTTGGGAATGGCAGCAGCATCAACTACAACAGCATCAAGGCTGTGTTTTAAATTCGCAGGAGCAAACCATGGGTTTCAATCACGGACTTTCCGGCCTCAATGCAGCCAGCAAAAATTTGGATGTCATTGGCAACAACATCGCCAACAGCAACACGGTGGGCTTTAAGCAATCGCGCGCTGAATTCAATGAAATGGTGGCCAGCGCCATGGGCGCGTCCAGCAGCACCAACACCGGCATCGGTGTCAGCGTGGCCGCTGTGTCCCAGCAGTTCACGCAAGGCGTCACCACCCCATCCGCCAACGGCCTGGACATGGCCATCAACGGCGACGGCTTCTTCGTGGTGCAAACCGGCACCGGCACGGCCTACACCCGCAACGGCGCCTTCCAGCTGAACAAGGCGGGCGAGCTGGTCACGGTGAATGGCGACAAGGTCCAGGGCTACACCGTCGACCCCACCACCGGCCTGCGCACCAGCGTGGCCCTGAGCAACCTGGTGTTCCCGGCCGGCACCCCCATCCCCGCCAAGCAGACCAGCACCGTGACCGCCACGCTGAACCTGGACGCGCGCGTGGACCAGAATGCCGTGCCCGCCCCAGCACGTTCCACCTATGGCACGTCGCTGGAAGTGTTCGACGAACAAGGCATGGCCACTCCGCTGTCCATGTACTTCCAGAAGTCGGGCGCCAACACCTGGACTGTGTACGACAGCCTGGACCCCAATGCCATGCCCATCGGCCAGATGGTGTTCAGCTCCACGGGCAAGCTGCAAACCGTGGCTGCCTACAGCGGCGCGACCGACCCCGGTGGCCTGAACCCCGGGGATCCCGGCTACGTGCCCCAGTTCGCGGCCCCCACCGGCACCACGCTGACCACCACCGTCACCACCACCAACCCCAACAACCCCAACCCCGGACCCTGGCCAGTGGACATCGACCTGGGCAAGGTGACGCAGATGGGCAGCGCCTTCTCCGTGGCCAAGCTGACCCAGGACGGTTATGCGACCGGTGAACTCACCGCGGTGAACGTGGCCTCGGACGGCACGCTGATGGCCACCTACTCCAACGGCGTCACCCGCGCCGAAGCGCAGATCGCCCTGGCCAAGTTCACCAACACCCAGGGTCTGCAGTCCGCAGGCAACAACAACTGGGTCGCCTCGAACGACTCCGGCCCACCGGTCTACGGCTCGGCCGGCAGCGGCAGCTTCGGCGTGATCCAGGGCAATGCCCTGGAGGAATCCACCGTGGACCTGACCGCCCAGCTGGTCGGCATGATGACCGCCCAGCGTGCCTACCAGGCCAACGCCCAGACCATCAAGACCCAGGACCAGATCTTCTCGACCCTGGTCAACCTGCGCTAAGCGCAGCCGACACGCGCAATTAGGAGTTTGTAATGGACCGCATCATCTATACCACCATGACCGGCGCCAACGCCGCTGCTCAACGGCAGGCGGTGCTGTCGAACAACCTGGCCAATGTCTCGACCACGGGCTTCCGTGCCGAGTTGAGCACCTTCCGCTCGGTGCCACTGGAAGGCCAGGGCTCCACCACGCGCGTGTTCGGTCTGGATGCCACCTCCGGCCACCTGGAGCAGGCCGGCCCCGCCATCCACACCGGCAAAAGCACCGACCTGATGGCGCGCGGCAATGCCTGGTTTGCCGTGCAGGGGCTGGATGGCCTGGAGGCCTACACCCGCAACGGCGCCCTCGAAGTCACGGCCGAAGGCCAGCTGGTCACCGCCACCGGCCTGCCCGTGCTGACCGATGGCGGCGCGCCGATCGACATTCCGCAGAACGCCAGCATCAGCTTTGGCGGCGACGGCACGGTGGTGGCCACCCTGGCCGGCCAGGACCCGATCAATGTGGGCCGTCTGAAGATGGTGACCCCCAACCAGGAACAGACCCTGAAACGTGGCGATGACGGCCTGTTCCGCTCGCCCCAGGGCGACCTGCCGGCCGATGCCAACGCCACCATGGTGGCCGGTTCGCTGGAAGGCTCGAACGTGAACGCCGTGGAAGCCATGGTCGGCATGATTGCCGCCTCGCGCCAGTTCGAGCAGCAGATGAAGCTGCTGACCACCGCCGAAACCAACGACAAGAGCGCCAGCCAGTTGCTGAGCCTGAACGGCTAAAGCCGGCCCCTGAATTACGGAAGGACACTTCGCCATGATGAATTCCCTGTGGATTGCCAAGACCGGCATGTCTGCCCAGCAAACCCAGATGGATGTGGTTTCGCACAACCTGTCCAACGTCTCGACCACCGGCTACAAGCGCCAGAGCGCGGTGTTCGAAGACCTGATCTACCAGAACCTGCGCCAGGTCGGTGCCCAGGCCGACGAACAGAACGTGCTGCCCACCGGCATGCACCTGGGCCTGGGTGTGCGCACCGTGGCCACCACCCGCAACTTCACCCAGGGCACGCCCCTGGAAAGCGGCAAGGAACTGGATGTCGCCATCAGCGGCGACGGCTTCTTCCAGATCCAGATGCCCGATGGCACCACGGCCTACACCCGTGACGGCACCTTCAGCCGCAGCGCCACCGGCCAGCTGGTGACCGCGGGCGGCTACCCGCTGCTGGACGGCATCACCGTGCCCCAGGACGCCACCAAGCTGAGCATCAGCAAGAGCGGCGTGGTCAGCGTGACCGTGCCCGGCAACGCCCAGCCCCAGCAGATCGGCCAGCTCAACACCGCCTCCTTCATCAACCCGGCCGGCCTGGAGCCGATCGGTGAGAACCTGTACCGCGAAAGCGCCGCCTCCGGCGCCCCGCAGGCCGGTACCCCCGGCACCAACAACCTGGGCACGGTGATGCAGGGCTTCCTGGAATCGTCCAACGTGAACGTGGTGGAAGAGTTGGTCCAGATGATCCAGACCCAGCGCGCCTACGAGATGAACTCCAAGGCCATCTCCACCAGCGACCAGATGCTGGCCAAGCTCTCGCAGCTGTAATTCACACCTCTATTCAGAGCGCCTGGCGCTTGTTCAGCGAGGGTTTCCAAGCAAAAAGCATTGCAAACCCAGTCTGCACGAGCGCAAGCCGCTCCTGTTTTGCATTTCCCGGAGCGCTTATGTCCGCCGCCTCTCGCCCCTCCTCCCAAGTTTTCGCTTTGGCCCAGCGCACGCCCCGCATCGCGCTGTGGGGCGCGGCCAGCCTGGTCATCAGCGGTTGCGCCTTCAACGAACCGCCCCCGGTCGACCTGCAAAGCCAGACCCACCCGCTGCCTGCCACGGCGATTGCCGTACCCCAGCAGCAGGCCCAGGCCACGGGCGGCCTGTTCCAGGCCAACCGCTACCGCCCACCGTTTGAAAGCCGCCGCGCCCGCCTGGTCGGGGACATGGTCACCATCCAGATCGCCGAACGCGTGACGGCCAGCCAGCAGTCCTCGTCCACGGTCAACCGCGACAGCAGCATGTCGGCCGGCATCACCGACCTGCCGGTGCTGACCGGTGGTGCCCTGGCCACGGCCCAGAAGTTCGGCAAACTCGGCGTGGGCAGCAATGCCGACTTCGAAGGCGGCGGTGGCACCACCAGCGCCAACACCTTCACCGGCTCCATCACCGCCACCGTGGTCGAGGTGCTGCCCAACGGCCACCTGGTGGTCACCGGCGAAAAGCAGATCGGCGTGAACCAGAACGTCGATGTGCTGCGTTTCACCGGCACCGTCGACCCCTACCAGCTGCAGCCCAACAGCGTCATCAGCTCCACCCAGGTGGCCAATGTGCGCGTGGAATCGCGCGGCCGCGGCCAGCAAAATTCAGCGCAGGCAATTGGCTGGTTGTCGCGCTTCTTTTTGAGCTTTATCCCTTTCTAATCCTCTCCAGAATTGGGCAGTATGAAAGTAATGTCCACGCTCTCCACATTCCGCAGCGCACGCCTCGCACTGGCGTTGCTGGCCCTCAGCGGCGGCATGCTGGCCGCTCCCGCCCACGCCTTGCGCATCAAGGAAGTGGCCTCGGTTCAGGGCGTGCGGTCCAACCAATTGACCGGCTATGGCCTGGTGGTCGGCCTTGATGGCACGGGGGACCAGACCACCCAGATGCCCTACACCACCCAGACGCTGTCCAACTACCTGCAGCAGATGGGCATCACGCTGCCAGCCACGGCCAACACCAACAACCTGCAGCTCAAGAACGTCGCGGCCGTGATCGTGACTGCCGAGCTGCCCGCCTTTGCCCAGCCCGGCCAGCAGATCGACATCAACGTCTCGTCCATGGGCAACGCCAAGTCGCTCAAGGGCGGCACGCTGATCACCACGCCGCTGCGCGGTGCCGATGGCGAGATCTACGCCCTGGCCCAGGGCAACCTGGTGGTCGGCGGCGCCGGGGCCTCGCAAGGTGGCTCCAAGGTCCAGATCAACCACCTGAGCGCCGGCCGCATCCCCCAGGGCGCGCAGGTCGAACGGGCCGTGCCCACGCCCATCAATGACGGCGACACCATCAAGCTGGGCCTCAACGACACCGATTTCCAGACCGCCAGCCAGGTGGTCAAGGCCATCAACGGCCGCCATGGCATGGGCACCGCCATGGCCCTGGACGGTCGCACCGTGGAAGTGCGTGCGCCCGTGAACCCCGGCGCCCGCGTCGGCTTCATCGCTGACATCCAGGAGCTGACCCTGCCGATCAACAAGCCGGCCGCCAAGGTGGTGATCAATGCCCGCACCGGCTCCATCGTGATGAACCAGTCCGTGACCCTGGGCCCCTGTGCGATTGCCCACGGCAACCTGGCCATCACCATCGATTCCACCCCGGTCATCAGCCAGCCCGGCGCCTTCTCACAAGGCCAGACCGTGGTGGCCGAAAAGACCAACATCAACGTCACGCAAGAGCCCGGCAAGATCATTCGCGTGCCCGCATCGCCCCAGCTGTCCGATGTGGTGCGCTCGCTCAACGCCTTGGGTGCTACGCCCCAGGATCTGCTGGCCATCTTGCAAGCCATCAAGGCCGCAGGTGCTTTGAATGCCGAGCTGGAGGTGATATGAGCATGATGAACACCAGTAATGCGCTAGCGACCGACATCAACTCGCTCAACAGCCTGAAAAGCCAGGCCAGCGCGAACAACCCGCAAGCGGCCCGCGAAGCCGCCAAGCAGTTGGAGTCGCTGTTCATGCACGAGATGATCAAGAGCATGCGCCAGGCCACCATGAAAAGTGGCTTGCTGGACAACGAAAGCTCCAAGCTGGCCGACTCCATGATGGACCAGCAGCTGTCCGTCTCCATGGCGGGCATGCCTGGTGGGCTGGCCGATGCCATCACCGCGCAAATTGCCCGCTCCATGGGCCTCGACCCTGCTGACGCTGGCGTCAACCCTGCGGCAGCACTGAGCAGTGGCGAGCGCAATTTCAGCATTCCTTCCACGGTGAGTTTTGCCGGCCGCAGCGCCCGCTACCCCGGTCTGTCGGGCAACACTGCCGTGGGCAGTACCGCATTCTTGGATGCCTACGCGCCCTCGCCCAAAGGGCGTGACAACTTTGTGCAATCCCACAACGCCGCCGCACAGCGCGTGGCGCGTGAGAGCGGCATTCCCGCCAGCTACATGCTGGGCCAGGCCGGCCACGAAACTGGCTGGGGCAAAAGTGAAATCCGTGGTGACAACGGCAGCAACTCGTTCAACCTGTTTGGCATCAAGGCCACGGGCAACTGGAGTGGCAAGGTGGCCGAAATTACCACCACCGAATACGTCGACGGTATTCCCCGCAAGGTCAAGGCCAAGTTCCGCGCCTACGACTCGTATGAAGAGTCGTTCCGCGATTACGCACGCCTGATTACCGAAAACCCGCGCTACGCCAAAGCCATGGAAAACACGGGCAACGCCCGCTCCTATGCCACAGCGCTGCAAAACGCAGGTTATGCCACCGATCCTCTTTACGCCAGCAAGCTGTCTCGCGCCATTGAAAGCGCGCGCTCTGCCCAGCAAGGCACCCCCAGCTAAATTTACTGAAAGGTACGCACGTGAGTCTCATGAACATCGGCGTTTCTGCACTGCTCACCAATCAGCAGGCACTGAACACTACCAGCCATAACATTGCTAACGCAAACTCTGCGGGGTATTCGCGCCAAACCATTTCCACTACAGCAGTAGTGGGTCAAAACACAGGCTCTGGCTACATAGGTAGCGGTGTTCAAGTGACCACTGTTATGCGCAACTACAACGCACTGCTGGATAAACAGTCCAACGCAGCCAGTGCAGCCAGTGCAGCAGACGCCATCCGCTACCAGTCGCTGATGCAGATGCAAGACATTTATTCAGGTGGCGACAGCAGCTTGGGCTCTGCCATCAACAGCATGATGAATGCCTTTGCGGACGTGGAAGCAGCGCCCTCTGACAGCACAGCACGTAACGTGGTGCTGACCCGTATGAGCGAGCTGACTGCGCGCTTTCGTTCAGCATCCGCAACGCTGGACGAGCAAGAGTACGCCACCAAACAACAGCTCGCCAATGATGTGACGCTGGTAAATACACTCGCTAGCCAAGTTGCATCGCTGAATACCCAGATTTCACGCTCGCTCGCATCCGGTCACCAGCCGAATGACCTGCTAGATCAACGCGATCAATTGATTCGTGAAATCAATCAATACGTTCAAACCACCCAGGTGGACGGCAACAACGGCTCCATCAATTTGTTTGTGGGAGGCAGCCAAGCCTTGGTGCTGGGCAGCAGCGCCGGCCAGCTGAGCGTGGCCGAAACCACCGAATACCCGGGCAGCGGCAAGCTGTCGCTGTACTTCAGCCAGCCCAATGGCGAGCAGGTCGAGTTGACCGCCAACATGGTGGGTGGCGGCGAGATCGCCGGCCTGCTGAAATTCAACAACGACGACCTGGTCGTCGGCCGCAACCTGCTGGGCCGCCAGGCACTGGCCATCGGCTCGGAGCTGAACCAGCAGAACAAGCTGGGTTTGACCCTGTCGGGCAACTACGGCACCGACCTGTTCAAGCTGACCACGCAGACCCAGGGCTGGAGCAACATCACCGGCTACGACGTCAGCAACCCGGCCACCAGCGCCACGGCCACCGTGACCGACACACGCAGCCTGGTCGCCTCGGACTACAAGATCTTGTTCGACGGCAGCAGCAACGCCCAGTTGATCCGCATCTCCGACGGCAAGACCACCAACCTGCCCATCGACCCGGTGAACGGCATCGATGCCCAGGTCGATGGCCTGCAGTTCTCCGTGCCCGCCACGGTCACGGCCAGCGCCACCCAGGGCCAGAGCATTCTGTTCCAGCCCTTCAGCGCGGCCGCCGACGAAATCCAGCCGCTGGTGCACAACCCCAACGACCTGGCCGTGTCCAGCGCCGTGACCGCCAAGATCACCCAGGGCAACCAGGGCACGCTGCAGATGAGCAACCTGCGCGCCACCGACCTGGCGGGCATTCCTGCCCAGGATGCCCCGGTGCGCATCACCTTCGACGGCGCCGGCAACTACAGCTACCAGACCTATGACCCGGCCACCAGCAGCTGGAGCGCCCCTTCAGCCGCCGCCCCCTACACCTCGGGTCAGGCCATCCAGATCAACGGCTGGAACATCACCCTGACCGGTACCCCTGCCAACGGCGATACCGTGGACGTGGGCAATGCCCTGGACCTGGGCGATGGTTACAAGCTGAACGCCGGCAATGCCTCGGCCTTCCTGGCCCTGCGCGATGCCACGATCTTTGACGGCGGCACCACACTGAGCGATGGTTTCTCCTCGGCCATGGCCGTGATCGGCACGCGCACCCAAAGCGCCAAGTACGCGGCCCAGCTGTCCCAGACCGTGGCCAACAACCTGAATGCCGACCGCACCGCCGTGTCCGGCGTCAACCTGGACGAGGAAGCCGCGCGCCTGCTGCAGTACCAGCAGGCCTACCAGGCCTCGGCCAAGATCATTCAAACCGCGCAATCCTTGTTCGACAGCGTGCTCAACGCAGTCAGCCGCTGATTCACCAGAGTTTAGGAGTTCTCCATGAGCATCACACGCCTGGGTACGGCCAACATGTATGACCGCACCATCAGCAACATCAGCAAGCAGCAAGCGGAACTGGCCAGCCAGATGGAGCATACCTCTGCAGCCAAGCGCGTGCTGCGCGCCAGTGACGACCCGGTTGCAGCCGCACAGGCCGAGCGCGCCCGCACCCGCCTGGACCGCATCGAAACCGACAAGCGCATGCTGGATGCGCAGACCGCCACCATCGAATACGCCGAAGGCACGCTGGGCGAAATCAACAGCGCCGTGCAAGAGTTTCGCTCGCTGCTGGTGCAAGCGGGTAATGGCACCTACAACCAGACGCAGCGTGATACGCAGGTGGAGCAGCTGGAAAGCCTGAGCACCCAGATCCAGAGCTACGCCAACCGCACGGACAGCAATGGCCTGCCACTGTTTCGCGGCCTGGATACCGCCTCGAGCACGCCCTTTTTGAATGGCACCAGCAGCATTCAGTCCGGGCAGCCCAACAGTGGTGAATACACCATCACCAACTCTCTGGACGGTTCGCAGGCGTTCTTTAGCGGATCTACCGGCAATGGGGTGCTAGCGGTCGATATTGGCGCAGCCAACCAAGGTACCGCTTGGACGGATGTCGGCACTATCCGTGACCCTGCAGCAGCCACAGCGCTGACTACGCCGATTGACATCACCTTCCAGGATGGTGCCGACGGCATGGAGTACAGTACAGACGGAGGCACTACTTGGACGACCTACAAATCTGGCGATGCCATTTCCGTGGCAGGCATGGATCTGGTGATCACTGGCGATCCTCAGGCTGGCGATACATTCACCGTCAAGCCTAGCGAGTCCATGTCCATTTTTCAAGCCATGGACAACGCGATTGCTGCGGTCAAAAACGCAGGTAATGCGGATGGTTCCACCAACTCCGGCGCCTTGGCGCACAGTCTGGCTCAGTCGATTGCGGAGTTGGATACACAGCTCAACCGCATCTCCACCGTGCGCGGCACTGCCGGTGATTTGCTCAATCAAGCCGATCGCATGGACAGTGCATTGCTGGCACGCAACGAGCAAATGGAAAGCCAGCGATCCGCCGCAGAAGATATTGATATGGTGGCAGCACTGTCACAGCTGCAAACCCAGCAAACCGCTGTCGATGCTGCTTTGCAGACCTATGCATCGGTTCAAAAGCTGTCACTGTTTGATTACATTGGCTAAAAGCTGCTCACAGCACCTCGCACATCGAAGATTTGTGCCTGCGACGCGGCGTGAAGCCGCACGCAGTACATGCTGGCGAAACAACGACGTATCAGGGCTGGTGCTAGCAGTGCTAAAGGCTAAGCTAGCGCATCTCTCTCAGCTTATTAGGCAGGCACCGTGGAATTTGTTCTCAACGCATTGGTGATGGGCTTTCGCCCGCTGTGGAATGCCGAACGCAATCTGGGCGGCGTGCAATTGTTTTTGCACGA
This sequence comes from Comamonas sp. GCA5, assembly GCF_036541385.1. NCBI lineage: Bacteria > Pseudomonadati > Pseudomonadota > Betaproteobacteria > Burkholderiales > Comamonadaceae > Comamonas > Comamonas sp. GCA5. Next base: position 37,154 of record NZ_JAZHFR010000026.1, read on the forward strand.
CGAACCGGAAACGCAGGTAGACACCGCCCACTTGCTGCGCATCTTGCGCGAAATGTGGGCGCCGTCCTCCCCGCTGCTCCTGCTCTCGCCACAGTCGGTGCGCCTGCTGCAAGCACTGCTCTCACACATCACTCCCAACCCCGCGTGGGCACTGGAAGTGCGGGCAGAGTGGCTGGCCGACCACCCTGCGCTGCAGTCCGGCGTTGCGCTGGCCGCCCAGCGTGGTGTGCGCCTGGTCTGGCGTGGCGGCATGAACCAGCTGCCCTCCACGGATGAAGCCAACCACTACGCATGCAGCTTGCTGCACCTGGAGCCCCAGGACGCGCTGATCCTGATGCGCGCCGCCGTGGACCAACCGGTTCCCCAGCGCTTGGCCTTGCTGGAAGGCCAGATGTACGAGGAAATCCACAGCCAGACGCTGGCACGCCGTTGCCTGGAGCACTACCACGCCAGCGCGATTGCAGGCTGGCCCACCGACGATGTGCTGCACCGGGTGCGCGGCGCCCGGGTGCTGCACCCCTCGCACGAGCACGTGCAGCGCCTGATGAAAGCGGTGGATGCCGACCAGTCGCTGGAAACCTTTGAAGAAATTCTCAGCGAAGACCCACTGCTGGCCTACCGTTTCATGCTGTACGCCAACTCGGCCGCGCTGGGGGCGCGCAACCCCATCAATTCGCTGCGCCGTGCGCTGGTGATGCTGGGCTACGGCACGCTCAAGGAATGGCTGACCACCCAGCTGATCCACGCCAGCCACGACAAAGATTTGCAGCCCATTCGCCTCGGCACCGTGATGCGCGCGCAAATGACTTCGCACTTGCTGGACGCCGGTGTCAGCCAGGAGCTGCGCAGCGAGGTGTACCTGTGCGGCCTGTTTGCACGCCTGAACGATGTGCTGGATGAGCCGCTGGAGACCACGCTCACCCGCCTGCCGCTGTCCGAGCGCATTCCCGATGCCGCCATCCGCGGTGAAGGCCCCTACGCACCCAGCTTGCAACTGGCCTTTGCCCTGGAGCGCGAAAACGGCGCCGCCACCATCCGCGAAGTGTGCGAAGAGCACGATATTTCGCTGGAACACGTCAATCGCACCTTGTTACGTCTGGCCTGCGAATGGCACAACCAGCGCCCACACTGGTAGTGGTATCAAAAAAGTAGCTGCTTGCGCCTGTCAATCCAGCACTTCAAAGATAAAACAACTTAAAAACGAAGCTGTACCAGCACTGGCAGCTTCGTTTTTTATTTCCCGAGCCACTCCACCACTCATTGGCTCACCAAGCGTCGGCCCCACCACCATCGCCACGCCTGCGCAGCCGTTGGTACAAAACCTGCTGACAAGTACCCTGCAAGCCACCTACATTGGCAGCTGCATTCCCCTCGCACGTCATGCCACTCCAAGAATTCACCGCCTTGCTCGTTCTGGCCACTGCCATGAGCTTTTCCCCCGGTCCCAACACCACGCTGTCCACCGCCATGGCGGCCAACCACGGGCTGCGCCACAGCCTGCGCTTCGTGCTGGCCGTGCCCATCGGCTGGATCTTGTTGCTGGGTCTGTGCGCCCTGGGCGTGGGCGCGCTGATCACCGGCCTGCCCCCCCTGCGCGCGGGCATCAAGGCCGTGGGCATCGGCTACCTGCTGTGGCTGGCCTGGAAGCTGTCGGGCAGCGGCCAGCTGGCCCAGGCGCGGCCCGCGCAGCTGCAAATCAGTTTTGCCCAAGGGGTTTTGCTGCAATTCATCAACATCAAGGCATGGTTTTTGGCGTTGACCATCGTCGCAGGATGGGTCGCTGGCCAGGCCAACTTTGCCGAGCGCATGCTCGTTGTGCTGCCCGTCATGGCAAGCTACGCCTTCTGCAGCAACCTGTGCTACGCCTGCATCGGCGCTGCCTTGCGCCAGTGGCTGGCCCACGGCCGGCGCCTGCTGTGGTTCAACCGCCTGATGGCCGCCCTGCTGGTGGGCACCGCCGTCTGGATGTTGCGCGCCTGAAGCGGCGATGATTTTTTCGGCCCGGCCCCTGCAAGCCGCGGCGCTTCGCCCCACAATAGCTGCACCGGCGCCGCCGCCCATCCCGTGCCCGACGCCCATTGCCGCAGCGCCCGGCTATGCGTAGTTTCCGGGTGACGCGGCCATGCCCCACAACGGTATGCTCTTCGCACCACGCCTTGTCCGGCACGCGCACAGTGCGCGCGCCGCTTCTAGAGATTGAGTAGTTATGACGAATTGGACCCTGGCTGCACGTGCCGCCAAGATGAACTCCTCCGCGATCCGCGAGATTCTGAAACTCACCGACCGTCCCGGCATCATCAGCATGGCCGGTGGCCTGCCCTCGCCCGCGGGCTTCCCGATCACGGCCTTCACCGCCGCCTGCAACGCGGTGATGGAACGTGACGGCGCCGCGGCGCTGCAGTACTCCACCACCGAAGGCTTCCCTGCGCTGCGCCAGGCGATCGCCGACTTCCTGCCCTGGGACGTCAACCCCGAGCAGGTGCTGATCACTACCGGCAGCCAGCAGGCGCTGGACCTGATCGCCAAGATCTTCATGGACAAAGGCAGCCGCATCCTGGTAGAAAAACCCACCTACCTGGGCGCCCTGCAGGCCTTCACCCCCATGGAACCCGTGGCCGTGGGCGTGGACAGCGACGACGAAGGCATGCTGGTCGAAGACTTTGCTACCAAGGTGGGCTCCGGTGCCGATAAGGCCCGCATCGCCTACGTGCTGCCCAACTTCCAGAACCCCACCGGCCGCACCATGAGCGAGGCGCGCCGCCAGGCCCTGGTGGAAAAGGCCAAGGAACTGGACATCCCCCTGATCGAGGACAACCCCTACGGCGACCTGTGGTACGAGGGCGAGCCGCCCCTGCCGCTGGCGGCACGCAACCCCGAGGGCGTGATCTACATGGGCTCCTTCTCCAAGGTGCTGGCCCCCGGTCTGCGCGTGGGCTTCATCGTGGCCCCCAAGTCGGTCTACGGCAAGCTGACCCAGGCCAAGCAGGCCGCCGACCTGCACAGCCCCAGCTTCAACCAGCGCGTGGTCGCCGAGGTGATGAAGGACGGCTTCCTCCAGCGGCACATCCCCACCATCCGTGCCATGTACAAGGCCCAGCGCGATGTGATGCTGGTGGCCCTGGAGCGCGAAATGGAAGGCCTGGACGTGAGCTGGACCCGCCCCGTGGGCGGCATGTTCCTGTGGGTGCGCCTGCCCAAGGGCATGAACGCCCAGGACCTGCTGCCCGAAGCGGTCGAGCGCGGCATGGCCTTTGTGCCCGGCGCGCCCTTCTTTGCCGATGAGGCCGAGCACAACACCCTGCGCCTGTCGTACGTGACCGTCTCGCCCGCGCAGATCAACCAGGGCATTGCCGCCCTGGCCGCCGCCATCCGCGCGCTCCAGGCCAAATAATCGCCTGGACGCCACCCCGGGTGGCGTATCGTGCACAGCGCATAGCTTCCCGCAAGCTATGCGCTTTTTTGTTCGCTCTGATTGGGAATCCCCGCCATGTCCGCCCATTGCCCACCCCTGACCACCCGCCCGTTCATGACCGTGGACGTCTTCACCGCCGAGCCCTACCGGGGCAACCCGGTGGCCGTGGTGCTGGATGGCCAGGGCCTGGACGAGGGCCAGATGCAAAGCTTTGCGCGCTGGACCAACCTGTCCGAGACCACCTTCGTGCTACCGCCCACCGAAGCCGGCCGCGCCCAGGGCGCCGACTACCGCGTGCGCATCTTCACCCCGGCCGCTGAAATGCCGTTTGCCGGTCACCCCACCCTGGGCACCTGCCATGCCTGGCTGGCCCAGGGCGGCACGCCCCAGGACCCCACGCGCATCGTGCAGGAGTGCGCCAAAGGCCTGATCCCCATCCAGCCCTCGGCCGCCGGGCTGGCGTTTGCCACCCCGGCCACCCGCGCCCTGCCGCTGCCCGCCCACCTGCACCTGATCTACGAGGCCCTGGGCATCACCAACGAGCAGGTGCTGGATGCCGCCTACCTGGACAACGGCCCGCACTGGCTGTGCCTGCTGCTGGACAGCCCAGACACTGTGCTGGGCCTGGAGCCTGACCTGGCGCGCATCAAGGCCCTGGGCCACAAGGTCGGCGTGGCGGCGCGCTACCAGGCCGACGACGCCACGCCGCTGATCGGCCGTGCCTGCCGCGAGGCCGAGGCCTTTGCCACCGGCCTGCGCGCCGCCCCGGTCGCCGCCCAGGCCCAGCTGGAAGTGCGGGCCTTTTCCACCACGGGTGTCGAAGACCCGGTCACCGGCAGCCTGAACGGCAGCCTGGCCGACTGGCTGATCGCACAAGGCCACCTGCAGGCGCCCTACATGGCCAACCAGGGCGCCTGCGTGGGGCGCGACGGCTGGGTGTCCGTGCAGCAGGACGCGCAGCAGCAACTGTGGATCGGCGGGCAGACCGTGACCTGCGTGCAGGGCACGGTGCTGCTCTGAGCGAAGGTCACTCAGGCCACGGCCCGGTAGCGTTGCGATAAAGCAAATAAAAATAATTATCAATCGCGTAAAATCCGCGCATCTTTGATTCTGCCTTGTGCCACTGCCTGCCTTATGTATCGCTATCTGATTGCCAGTGCCCTGACCCTCGGTACCCTCGCGGCCACACCGGCCTCCGCCGCCCAACCCGCTGCGGCCAGCGCCCGCCCCAGCGCGCTCCAGGCCTCGGCCGTGGTGCAGCACTACAGCACCCTGGTGTATGCCAACTACAACGACACCATCGCAGCCGCGCAGCAGATGCAAAAGGCGATCCATGCCTTCCTGGCCAAGCCCAGCCCCGCCACCCAGAACGCGGCGCGCAAGGCCTGGCTGGATGCCCGCGAGTTCTACGGCCAGACCGAGGCCTTCCGCTTCTACGACGGCCCCATCGACAACGCCGACGGCCCCGAAGGCCAGATCAACGCCTGGCCCATGGACGAGTCCTATGTGGACTACGTGGTGGGCGATGACAGCGCCGGCCTGATCAACAACCGCAAGCTGCCCATCACCAAAGAACGCCTGGCCGCGCTGAACGAGCACGACGGCGAGGAGAACATCTCCACCGGCTGGCATGCCATCGAGTTCATGCTGTGGGGCCAGGACCTGGACGACCACGGCCCCGGCGCGCGTCCCTACACCGACTTCGTGGACGGCAAGAAGCCGAATGCCGACCGCCGCCGCGCCTACCTCAAGGTGGTGACCGAGCTGCTGCTGGACGACCTGCAATCCGTGGCCGACCAGTGGAAGCCCGGCGTGAAGAACAACTTCCGCGCGGCCTTCGACCAGGGCGGCGACGAATCCCTGCGCAAGGTGTTCATCGGCCTGGGCTCGCTGTCGCGCGGTGAACTGGCGGGCGAGCGCTTGGAAGTGGCCATGGCCAGCCGTGACCAGGAAGACGAACACTCCTGCTTCTCGGACAACACCCACCGCGACGCGGTCACCAACGCCCAAGGCATCCAGAATGTCTGGCTGGGCCACTACCAGCGCCGCAACGGCACGGTGCTGCAAGGCCCCGGCCTGCGCGACTGGGTGGCGGCGCAGGACCCGGTGATCGCCGAAAAGACCTCGCTGCAGATTGCCAAGTCCGTGGCCTCGGCACAAGCCATTCCGGCCCCGTTCGACCAGGCCATCCAGGGCGCGCGCGACAGCGCCGCACGCGCCAAGATCCAGGCCACGATCGACTCCCTGACCCAGCAAAGCAAAGACCTGGTGGACGCGGCCAAGGCCGTCGGCTTCGAACAGCTGAACCTGGTCGAGCCCTGAGCGGCAGCCCCGGCTGCCTGTCTTCCTGCACCGCGGCCTGGCCGCGGTGCCTGTTTCTGGGCCTTCGGCCCCCTGCCTATGACCTCCTTGCTCCGCACCAGCAGCGTGCTGGCCACCGCCCTGGCGCTGGCCGCCTGCACCGCCCGCCCGGCCCCTGGCGACAGGGCTGCCACCGCCGCAGATGCCGCGCAGGCCCTGTTTGCGCGCCCTGCCGCCGATGCCCAGCCCGGTGGCAAGACCACCGTGTTCTCCAACGGCCGCAACGCCTTCTCGCTGCCCGCCGCCAATCTGAGTGACGCCGAGCGCACGCGCTTCGTGGTGGGCAACTCCTTTTTCAAGCGCAACTGGGTCCAGGCCCCGGCCTCCACCACCGCGCGCGACGGACTGGGCCCGCATTTCCTGGCCCGCTCCTGCGGCGGCTGCCACGTGCAGGACGGGCGCGCCCAGCCCCCGGACTTCCACAACCCGCTGGCGCCCCAGCCGTTTGCCGGCCTGCTGCTGCGCCTGTCGGTGCCTGGCACCGATGCCCATGGCGGCCCCAAGCACGAGCCTGTGTACGGCGATCAGTTCAACACCATGGGCATCCACGGTGTCCAGGGCGAAGGCGAGGTGCACATGAGCTACGAGCGTATCGAGGGGCAGTACGCCGACGGCACGCCCTACACCCTGGAAAAGCCCCGCTACCACCTGCGCAACCTGGCCTACGGCCCCATGGCCGCCGATGTCATGGTCAGCCCGCGGATTGCCCCGCAGGTGATCGGCCTGGGCCTGCTGGAAGCCATCCCCGAGGCCGAGATTCTGGCCAATGCCCAGGCCCAGGCGGCCAGCACCGGCCCCATCAAGGGGCAGCCCAACTACGTCTGGGATGCCTACGCCGAGCGGATGGTTCTGGGCCGCTTTGGCTGGAAGGCCAACGTCGGCAGCCTGGCGCACCAGACTGCCGGCGCCTTCCTGGGCGACATCGGCATCACCTCCAGCCGCTTCCCGCAGCAGACCTGCACCCCCGCGCAGAAAGACTGCCTGGCCGCGCCGAATGGGAATACCAAGGGCCAGCAGGGGGTCGAGATCGAGGACTATGCGCTGGACGATGTCATCTTCTACCAGTCGACCCTGGCCCCGGCTGCGCGCCGCAACGCCCAGGACGAGGGTGTGCTGCGCGGCGAAGCCCTGTTCCATGCCGCGCAGTGCGCGCAGTGCCACCGCCCCAGCTACCGCACCGGCACCGCGCTGTTTCCGCGCCTGAGCAGCCCGGCCCTGTCCGGCCAGGACATCACCCCCTACACCGACTTGCTGCTGCACGACATGGGCGAGGCGCTGGCCGATGGCCGCCCGGACTTTGCCGCCCACGGCCGCCAGTGGCGCACCCCCCCGCTGTGGGGCATCGGCCTGCTGCCGGCGGTGAACGACCACCAGCGCCTGCTGCACGACGGCCGTGCCCGCGGTGTCGCCGAGGCCATCCTCTGGCACGGTGGCGAAGCCGAGGCTGCACGGGAACAATTCCGCCAGATGCCGGCGCCAGACCGCGCAGCCCTGGTTCAATTTGTGGAATCTCTGTGATGCGTTGCTCTTTCTTCTCCCTGGGCCTGATCGGGCTGCTGACCGCTGGCCATGCCCTGGCCGCCGCACCATCGGCCCCACCCCTGACCTCCGGGGCTGCCGCCCAGGCGCTGTACGCACAATGGTTTGTGCCGCAATCGGCCCAGGCCAGTGCCTCCGCACAGCAGCTGCACAGCCAGGTGCAGCAGTACTGCGCCGGCCAGGCCGGCCTAGCGGCGGCGCGCGCCCAGTTCACCCAGGCCAGCCAGGACTGGGAGCGCCTGTCGGCGCTGGCCATGGGCCCGCAGATCGAACGTCGCACCGCCCGCATGGTCGACTTCCAGCCGCTGCGCCTGCCCCTGCTCAAGACCGCGCTGCGCAAGGCCCCCCAGGATCTGGCCGCCATGGAGACGATCGGCGCACCGGCCAAGGGCTTCCCGGCGGCCGAGCATTTGCTGTGGGTCGACGTGGCCCAGCCGCACACCCCGGCCTGCCACTACGTCGGCCTGGTCGCTGCCGAGCTGGCCCAGGAAATGCACGACCTGCACCAGGCCAACCTGGCCGCCAGCGCCAGCACCACGCTGGATTTCCACAGCACCGCAGAATTCCTGAACCAGTGGATCGGCGGCCTGGAGCGGCTGCGCTGGCAGTCCATGGACAAGCCGCTGCGCAGCGCCAGCCCGGGCAAGCCGGCCGCCGTCACGCGCGCACCCAGCCAGGGCACGCTGGCCAGCTGGCAGGCGCAATGGGGCTCGCTGCGCCACCTGGCCGTGGGCGACGCCCGCCAGCCAGACCACGTGAGCATTGCCCGCCTGGTCGAAGCCCAAGGCTGGACGCGCCTGGCCGACGAGCTGCGCGCCGCCGTCCAGCAGGCCGACACCGCCATGCAGGCCGTGGACCGTGTCGAGCTGGCACGCACCGCCCCCGCCAGCCGGGCGCTGAGCCAGCTCAAGCACCTGGTGGAAAACGACGTTGCCCTGGCCCTGGATGTCACCATTGGCTTCTCGGATGCCGACGGTGACTGAGCCCGCCTCGCGCACGCGCCGGCAGTGGCTGCAGGGCATGGCGCTGCTGGCAGCCTGGCCCACGCGCCCCTGGGCGCAGGCCG
>NZ_JAZHFR010000270.1:0-242 GCF_036541385.1 Comamonas sp. GCA5
CAAGCTACCCCTGATGAAGCGTACTTTGCAGCATTGCCGTTTGCACAAATGCAGGCGGCATAACCCCGGTGATCTCGCTTAGCAACTGGACTCAATTGTTCAAACGACCGGGACCACTTCTTTGCCATGGACTATGAGGATCAGCAAAGAACACCTGCACCCCTGACTCGGCAGTGAACCGTGCGTGGTCTGACAGCTCCTTACCACGATCCCACGTTAACGATTTCCATAGCTGGGCAGGC
>NZ_JAZHFR010000271.1:0-241 GCF_036541385.1 Comamonas sp. GCA5
AAAGCCCCGTATATGACCGCTGAGGACTGGAAAGCGATGTGGGGCTACTTCGTGCGCTTACTGCGTCAAGCTGACATCGATTTTCAGTATGTGGCTGTGTTGGAGCGTCATCCCTCGAACCCTGAGCATCTGCATATGCATGTGGCTTGGCGTGGAAAGGGGTTTGTTAACTACAACATGCTGCGGCGCTTTTGGCATATGGCCATCGGGAAGCACCGAGGATTCAAGGTATCGCGCGTGC
>NZ_JAZHFR010000272.1:0-241 GCF_036541385.1 Comamonas sp. GCA5
TCTGGGCGTACGGTCTATGACTGGCGCCATTACTTGGCCGTATTGCAGCGCAAGCCTGGCGCATTGCGCAACGGTGCGCCGTTTGCCGAGTTGCCAGACGCATTCAAACGACTGCAAGCTTGGGCGTGTCCGAATTTTTGTGTAAACGGTTCGGACTTCAATTGACGGAGATGCGGTCTCCGAACTCAATGGTAAAGCGGGTCAGCGCAGCCTTCCAATCCCGGATGGGCATGGTCCACTT
>NZ_JAZHFR010000273.1:0-241 GCF_036541385.1 Comamonas sp. GCA5
AAGCTACCCCTGATGAAGCGTACTTTGCAGCATTGCCGTTTGCACAAATGCAGGCGGCATAACCCCGGTGATCTCGCTTAGCAACTGGACTCAATTGTTCAAACGACCGGGACCACTTCTTACACAGGCTCCTACAACCGAGTCGCTGCCTTTGCCAGAGTGTGGAAGGCTCAGTGTCATGCGACTGAGCAGACATCAGGGCGAGGCGTTTTTGTGCCCCTGGTCTTCGGCGCTGGCGAAG
>NZ_JAZHFR010000274.1:0-241 GCF_036541385.1 Comamonas sp. GCA5
GGCTGTGCTTGCGTCGGGATTTGATGGTCATAGATCTCTCCAGGTTCGGCCTGTTGTCAGGTCATTTTTACGGGGAAAGATCTCGCTTAGCTAGCTGTTCAAAAAACTGGAACCACTTCTGATTTAATGGACACAAAGCGCATCTGTGGGCGGCTGGCAGCTTCGCAGATGGCAGCCGCATCATTGGCATCATTCTTGCCGCCTTTGCCTTGCATGCGATATGGAGCAACCAAGGCCGCAG
>NZ_JAZHFR010000275.1:0-241 GCF_036541385.1 Comamonas sp. GCA5
TCGGCGCCATTTGTGCACGACGTTGGCGTTGATGCCGTGCGAGAGCGCCACGCTGGCCACCGATGCACCGGGCTGGGCGCACTCGGCCAGGATCTGCTGCTTGAGCTCGGCGCTGTGGCGCGACGGGTCTTGTTCTGGGCTTCGGTCATGGTGTCCACCTATCTGGTTTGGTGGACACCATCGTTGCCGCTTACGCCGCCGCCCTCAAGGGTGGGATGACCGTGCGCTTACCTTCTACCGC
>NZ_JAZHFR010000276.1:0-241 GCF_036541385.1 Comamonas sp. GCA5
GGCTGTGCTTGCGTCGGGATTTGATGGTCATAGATCTCTCCAGGTTCGGCCTGTTGTCAGGTCATTTTTACGGGGAAAGATCTCGCTTAGCTAGCTGTTCAAAAAACTGGAACCACTTCTCGCAGAACTGACCCGCAATTTCCATCTCAAACTGACCCACCCTTTGGCTTGAGCCGTAAGGCTCAAGATGTGGATAAGGTTTTGTTTCTCTCCTTCTTTGTGGACGGTTGTTGGACTGCAC
>NZ_JAZHFR010000277.1:0-241 GCF_036541385.1 Comamonas sp. GCA5
GTAGTTCGTACACTCTCCGGCCCAATCCCTAAAGGTTGATCTAAAGCCATGCGGGACTGCATCAAGCGACATTCTTCTCATTACGGTAAGAAGTGCCATGTCTGAGAGAGATCCTCCCTTGATGATGGAAAAACAAATTCACAGCCATCTATTCTTGGCATCTCTTTCAAAATTTTGATCGCCTGGTCACTTAAAGGCACTCGATGCTCGGCGCTGGCCTTCATTCGATCAGCGGGAACGG
>NZ_JAZHFR010000278.1:0-241 GCF_036541385.1 Comamonas sp. GCA5
TATCGCCATACAGAGAAGATTGCCAAGTACATCGGGAAGTACATCACCAAGGATCTGATTTCTGACTTCAATAAGAAACGTTATTGGCAGTCCAGTGGTATCAGTGTGGCTGAGACTCGAGTTTTTGGCTCTCTGCGCTGTCGATGCCTGATGCCTTGAGGGAAGGGCTGGGCATGTTCGGTTTGTGGGATTCTGGGGCTGATGTTCCGTTGCAAACTCCGTGGCTTTGTCGTGAGGGTAG
>NZ_JAZHFR010000279.1:0-241 GCF_036541385.1 Comamonas sp. GCA5
GAAGATTGCCAAGTACATCGGGAAGTACATCACCAAGGATCTGATTTCTGACTTCAATAAGAAACGTTATTGGCAGTCCAGTGGTATCAGTGTGGCTGAGACTCAGGTTTTTGGCTCTCTGCGCGTGTCGATGCCTGATGCCTTGAGGGAAGGGCTGGGCATGTTCGGTTTGTGGGATTCTGGGGCTGATGTTCCGTTGCAAACTCCGTGGCTTTGTCGTGAGGGTAGGGTCGCTTGGCTG
>NZ_JAZHFR010000027.1:0-43717 GCF_036541385.1 Comamonas sp. GCA5
CCGCCCGCCCGGGCGGGCCAGCGTCAGCGCGGCCAGGGCCAGCGCCAGGGCCAGCACCCCCGACAGGGCGGCAAATTCGGCCGTGTAGGCCCAGTCGCTGAAGCCGATCTCCTTGTTCGGCCACAGCCAGGTCAGCGCCCCCAGCAGGGCCCAGGCCAGCGCCGCCACCAGCCCCTGGCGCCACACGCGCGCTGGGCGCAGGGCGCTGGCGGGCGCCAGGGGCAAGTCCCAGGAAGCTTGGGCCCCGCTCATGACAGCACGTCCTGGGTGATGTGGCGGGCAAAGCGCACGGGGTCGGTGCTCTTTTTCAGGATGCCGGCCTCGCGGAAGTCCTTGGCAAAGGCCAGCACCTCGTCCTGCAGGCGGCCACCGTGCGGGTGGTGCTTGTAGGTCAGCTCGGCAATCAGGCGCTGCAGGTCCGCCACCTCGAACTTGGGGGTGTAGCGCGCAAAGATCCGGGCCGATTCGTTGGGGTTCTCGGCCACGTAGTTGGAGGCCTGCGCCAGCGCCCGCACCACGGCGGCCGCGCTCTTGCGGTCCTCACGCACAAACTTGGCACCGGCGCCCAGCACGCAGCAAATCTTCTCGGCGTATTCGCCCGTGGCGCTGTTGCCCAGCTCGGCAAACACACCCGGGTTGCGCTTTTCGATCAGGTACAGGTTGGGGTCGCCGTCGGCAATCGCGTGGATCTCGCCCTTCTTCACGGCCACGTCCAGCAGATCGGCCGGGAACACGCGCCACTCGATGTCCTTGTCGATGTCCAGACCCTTCTTGGCCAGGTGGATGCCATAGAACTGCTTGGCCGGGCTGTTCAGGTCGGACACACCGATCACCTTGCCCTTGAGGGTGCGCACATCGGTGGTCACACCGGCCGACTTGACCCCCACCAGGCGCAGGCAGCCGCCGTGCACGCTGCCCACGATTTTCACGTCCAGGCCTGCTTCCAGCGGCTTGACCCAGCGGTGGATCAGGCCCACGCCCACTTCCGCCTTGCCGGTGGCCAGTGCCTCCAGCAACTGGTCGGCCGCGCCGCCCCAGTTCAGCACTTCCACATCCAGGCCGTTCTGTGTGAAAAAGCCGCGCTCCAGCGCAATCGGCACGGGCACCTGGCAGAAGCTGGCCTGGCTCCAGGCCAGGGTGATCTTGCGGGGCTGCGAGCGTGCCACCTGCGGCAGCAGGCCCGCGGCCGCGCCCACGGTGGCCGCGCCTGCGGCGGCACCCAGAAAGTGGCGACGCTGCCATGCACTGCGTGGTTCTTGCGAAAAATCTGCCATGTCGTCCCTCGTGATGAAGATGGAATGTGCCGCCACGATAGGCCGCCCCCTTGCGGCGCCACAAGGAACAAAAACAGGTATCGATATGCGCAAAACCGCAGATCCACCGTGCACAGCCTGCTCACAAAAAACGCATAAGCAAACACGCAAAACTTCGTAGCCGGGGCCGCGGGCCTGGCCAACCATGGCGTCTTTCCCCTTCCCACTTCCCACCTCACCGGAGTACCGCCATGGGCCTGAACAACTACCTCTCCCACAAACGCGCCGCCGTTCTGGCACGCCAGCAACGCATTGCCGAGGGCACGGCGCAGGCCAACCACCTGCACGCCCACGTCACCGCCGAATGCCGCAGCGGCGTGCGCCGCCTGCGCATCCGTGAGCACCAGATCCTCAGCGACAGCCCCTACGACTTCGCCGGCTTCAACCTGGGCCCCTCCTCGCCCGAGCTGCAACTGGGCGTGCTGGGCACCTGCGTGACCCACATCTTCGAAATCCAGGCCGCGCTGCTGCAGGTGCCGCTGGACAGCATCAGCGTGGATGTGCGCGGCACCATCGACCCGCGCGCTGGCCAGCCCGGCCACGAGGCCACGCCCATCTGGCCCCACGACATCCGTTACGAGGTGCAGGTGCAGTCCAGCGCCGACGACGCCCAGCTGCAAACCCTGTTTGACGCGGTCGAAAAGGCCTGCCCCATCCTGAACCTGCTGCGCAACCCCCAGTCCATCGCCGGCAGCTGGGTGCGCGCCCAGGCCGGCAGTGCCCACGCTGCCACCAGCGCCCCCCACCCCGAGGCCGTGCCCGCATGAGCACGGCGCCCGCCCCCCACTGGCAGGCCGACACCGTGGTGCTGCATGCCGGCTACGACGGCCTGCAGCACCAGCGCAGCGCCGCCGTGCCCATCTACCCCTCCACCTCCTACCTGTTCGAGAACGCCCAGCAGGGCGCCGAGCTGTTCGACCTGGTGCAGGAAGGCCACATCTACGCCCGCACCAGCAACCCCACCCAGGCGGTGCTGGAGCAGCGCATCACCCAGCTGGAGGGCGGCACGGCCGCCGTGGCCGTGGCCTCCGGCATGGCGGCGATCGACATCGCGCTGGCCACCCTGGCCCAGGTGGGCGACCACGTCATCGTGGCCTCCACCCTGTATGGCGGCTCGCACAACCTGATCACGCACGTGCTGCAGGGCCGCGGCATCCGCAGCAGCGTGGTGGCGCGCCAGGACAGTGACGCCCTGCGCCAGGCCATCACCGCCCAGACCAAGGCCGTGTTCGTGGAGTCCATCGGCAATCCTTCGGGCGATGTGGCTGACCTGGCCGCCATCGCCGCCGAGGCCCATGCCCACGGCGTGGCCGTGGTGGTGGACAACACCTGCGCCACGCCGCTGCTGATCCGTCCTTTCGAACACGGGGCCGACCTGGTCGTGCACTCGGCCACCAAGTACATCGGCGGCCACGGAGTGGCCATGGGCGGGCTGATCATTGATGGCGGTCGCTTCGACTGGCAGGCCCACGCCCAGCGTTACCCGCAGCTGACCCGGCCCGACCCGGCCTTCCACCAGGTGGTGTTCACCGAACGCTACCCCGAGGCCCCGGCCGTGGCCCGCGCGCGCACCGTGCTGCTGCGCAATGCCGGTGCCACGCTGGCGCCCCACTCCGCCTTTCAGCTGCTGCAGGGGCTGGAAACGCTGGCCCTGCGCATCGAGCGCATCAGCAGCAACACCCGCGCGGTGCTGGCCTTTTTGCAGGCCCACCCGCTGGTGCGCCACATCCAGCATGTGGCCCACCCCAGCCACCCGGACCATGGCCACGCCGCGCGCTACCTGCGCGCCGGCCGCATTCCGGGCCTGCTGTCGTTCGAGCTGCACGGCGGCCGCGCCAGCGCCCAGCGCTTTTACGACGCCCTGCAACTGTTCCAGCGGCTGGTGAACATTGGCGACAGCAAGTCGCTGGCCGCCATCCCCGCCGAAACCACCCACCACCTGCTGACCGATGCCGAACTGGCCCGTGCCGGCATTGCCCCCGGCCTGGTGCGCCTGTCCATCGGCATCGAGCACCCGGACGACCTGCTGAGCGACCTGCGCCAGGCCCTGTCCTACCAGCCCGCCCCCGTGACCGCGTCCCCATCCCTTCAGGAGTCTTTATGAGCACCCTTGCCTCCGCCCTGCGCCCCGCGCCCGCCCTGGACGCCCTGCCCGTCATCAACCTGGAAGAGCTGGGCGATGGCGAACAGCACACCCCGGCCCACAGCCGCCTGGCGCGCATTGCCCGTGAAATCGGCTTTTTCTACCTCGAAGGCCACGGCATCGCCCCGGACCAGATCGCCCGCCTGGAGGCCGCGGCGCGCCAGTTCTTTGCCCTGCCCCCGGCGGCCAAGCAGCAGATCGCCATGGTGCAGACGCGCCACTTTCGCGGCTACAACGGCGTGGGCGGCGAAATCACCCGCCTGCAGCCCGACCTGCGCGAACAGATCGACTTTGGCGAAGAACTGCCCGCCGTGCCACCCGGCCCGGACACCCCGCAGTGGTGGGGGCTGCAAGGCCCCAACCAGTGGCCCGCGGCGCAGCCTGAGCTGCAGGCCGACATCCTGCTGTGGCTGGACACCACGCGCGCCGTGGCGCAGCGCCTGCTCAAAGCCTTTCTGATCGCGCTGGAGCAACCGGCCAGCGCCCTCAACCAGCTGGTGGCGCCACCGCACAACAACCGGCTGAAGATCATCCACTACCCCGGCCAGGCCAGCGGCCAGTCGGACCAGGGCGTCGGTCCGCACAAGGATGGCGGTCTGCTGACCCTGCTGCTGCAGGACCAGGTGGGCGGCCTGCAGGTGCAGACCCCGCAAGGCTGGCTGGATGTGCCACCGCGCAAGAACGCCTTTGTCATCAACATCGGGGAAATGCTGGAGCTGGCCACCAACGGCTATTTGCGCGCCAACGTGCACCGCGTGCGCTCGCCCGGCGCGGGCATCAGCCGCTACTCCATCGCCTATTTCTTCTCGCCCAGTCTGCATGCGCACGAGGTGCCGCTGCTGCAGCTGCCGCCCCACCTGGCCAGCCAGGCGCGCGGGCCGGAGAGCGATCCGCTCAACCCCCTGTTCAGCCACATCGGCACCAACGCCCTCAAGGGCCGCGTGCGCTCGCACCTGGACGTGGCCCAGCGCTTTTACCCACAGCAGTACGCCGAGCACCAGGCCGCCCTGGCCAGCCTGGACCCGGCACAGACGGCCGCCGCCCAGGCCTACGCCTACTGACGGGCCGTCCCCAGCCCACCAAAAAGCCCGCACTTGGCGGGCTTTTTTCTTGTCGGTCGCTGGGGGGGGTGGGCTGCGGTGGCGCAGCAGCGGGTTGACCGCCTTCACACCAACACCCCTGGCCACCCATGCCCACCCGCAACCGGGCCGGCACAGCCGCCCCTCAAATCCCCAGGAACTGGAACGGTGCCGAGGGCTTGAACTGCGCCGTCGCATTGCCCGAATAGGTGTGGCTCTGGTCCGCGCCCAGGTCCAGCTTCAGCACCTTGCCGGTTGTGGGGCTGAAGTCCAGGGCCTTCAGGTCCACCCAGAAGGTGTTGGGCGTCAGGGCCGACTCGAAGAAATACAGCTTGCGCTGGTGGTCAAACACCGTGCGCCAGCGGGTGGAGGAAATATTCGGCTGCCCGGGCGTGCTGATGCCATACGGCACCGACACATTGCGGATCACGCTGAACACGCTGGCCAGGGCCTTGTTCGGGTTTGCGTCCTTGGGAATGGCATTCACATAGAACGCAGCGCGCGCAAACCGGTCGGCCGCGCGGTTGGTGCCCGGCAGCATGGTGGTGCCGCCAATCTGCTGCCAGTAGCTGTTGAGGGCCAGCTGTTCCTCAAAAACCGGCGAATTGGTCATCACCTGGTAGCTGCGGCTGTGGTGGATGACCTGCTTGCCCCCGATGTACTCGACGATGGCACTGTCCCCGCTGGCGTCCGACATGGACAGGTGCAGCGTGGTCAGGCGGTTCTCGCCGGGCACGCTGTCCGACACGATGGTGAACGGCTCGGCCGCCAGCGCCGTCACGGCCTCCTGGACCGTGGCAAAGTTGTCCAGCACGTACTGCGCCCAGGCCGCAATCGTCAATCCCGGCTTGCTGCTGGCGTCAAAGGCCGGGTACTGCGACTCCACCAGCCACAGCAGGTTGGCGTTCAGGCCGGCCTCGTTCACCCCGTCGGTGGTGGAAATGTCGTAGCCCGAAGTGATGACGCTGCCGTACTTGGACGTCCAGCGAATGGTGTGCGCCCCGGTCTGCCCCGTGCGCGCCATGCCGCGCGGCAGCACCCACAGGTTGCTGACAATGTCGCTCTTCCAGTCCATGGACCGCGCCGTCATCACCTGACCGTTGGCGCCATGGAACACCAGCCGGGTGCAGGCCCAAGCGCTGGAGGCGGCGGCCACACCGGCCAGACCCAGCAACATGGCCGCGAAGGAGGGACGAATGCGTGGAATGTGCATGGATGCAAGCCTTTCTGGATGAAAAAGTGGCAACAGAAACCGACAACACCCGGTTATACCGGCTGGACGCGACAGGCCATCGACAGAACCACGCTAGGTTCTGAGCGCCCACAGGGCTGAAGGTCCAGGCCAACATCGCGCCCACCACGCCCGGTGGCAGGTACCAGCGCTGGCCCAGGGTCGGCACCATGGATTGGCGAAGGCCTGGCGAGGACCTGGTGCCATGCCAGCACACCAGGGCTTCACACGGCGCCGCATGCCCTGTGCGAATCAAGACCCAAAATGGCTGCAGCGCTGATGCAGCAAGCGCTGACAGCTCTAGTTTTTATGCCACCGCATCCGCCTCGGCTTCCGGCCACAGCTTGGGGAACAGAAAGCGCAGCGCATGCTGCGGCAAGCCCAAGCGCACCTTGCCCTGCGGGCTGTCACTGCGCAAGAAGCCGCGTTTGACCAGGGCCCCCAAGGCATCGGTGGCGATGCGGTCACTGAGCCCCAGCATGGATTTGAACTCCCCGCGCCCCAGCTCCTCACCGCTCAGGAAAAGATAGTGCAAGGCCCGCAAGCTTTCTATGCGCACCCCGGATTTGTTCACGGAGCCCTCATAGACTAGCGCGCCCTCAATGCGCTGTTTGATGGCATCAAAATCCAGCATCTGCTGCATGAACGCCACCTGGTCCAGGCAGATGTCCAGCACATAGTCGGCCCACGCCACCAGGGCCTGTTCGCTCAGATTGCCACGGCCATCCAGGTCACCCCGGCGGGTGTGGTCAGCCTCGGCCAGCAGCAGGTAATAACGCTCCTGGCTGCGCGCAAAGCCACGCAGCGGCGACCACAGGCCATTGCTCAGCCCCAAAGCGTGCAGCACCAGGTGCGTGTGCAACCGCATCACGCGGCCATTGCCATCCATGAAAGGGTGGATCCAGCCCAGGCGGTGGTGGGCACAGGCCATGGCCACCAAGGCCGCCTCGCCCCGGCGCACGCTGCCGTAACGCTGCGCCCAGCGCGCCAGAAACTCCGGCACATGGGCGGCGGCAGGCGCAATGTGCTGCCCCACGCTCACCTCCTTGTCGCGCCACTGGCCGGGCACCACGGTCTGGCCCTGGTTCACCTCCCAGTCCTGCGCGGGCAAACGGCCAAACAACTCGCGGTGCACGTCCTGCACCGCCTGCGGGCTGTACAGCGTGGCCACGGCCGCTTCGCCGCTGTAGCGCTGCTCCAAGGCCGCCTCGGCCTCAATGTGCGCCACCGCCAGACGCTGCTTGGCCGCCAGTTCCTGGTTGGCAGAGAAGTCCTTGCGCAAGGCCTGCTCAATCTCATGCGGGCGCGTGTGCTGGCCTTCAATGCGGTTGGTGTAGTAGGAATTCATGCTGCGCAGCAGCACATGCAGCTCTGGTGGCACACGCTGGCCCGCCAAGGCCGTGGCCGCACGCACCAGGTCACCGGCCTTGGACAGCAAGGCCTCTTGCCGGGCGTCCGAGGGCAGCAAGGGTTCAAACTGGTGGGGTGAGTTGTAGAGCGCAGTCATTCGCCAAGTTTATGGCATTCCCAAATCATTGTTTTTAAAATATTTACCAGTGATTTCTCCAAGTTGTTCGCCAAGTTTTTTACCAAGCTGTCTGCCAAGTGCTGCACCATCCTGGAAGCCGGTTGCTTTAAACAAAAAAATTGGCCTTTAGCGCTTACCCAACAAGGGCTAACAGCTCTCAAAATTGAAAACGTCCGCCTTCTCCTTGGCTGGTACGGGCCAGGCAACGGGCAGACGCCCCCGCAGACGGTCATGCAGATGGTGCGCTCACTGTGGCGCACCAGCGATGGGCCTGCGCAGGAAGCACGCACAGATTCATAGCAAAAACGGCTTCTAGCGCTGATCCATCCTGCGCTGGCAGCTATCAAAACCACCCAGCAGGCACAAAAAAAGCAGCCGAAGCTGCCTGTGTTTCCACGTCCAAGCGGTGGATGCTGCTACGGGTGGCCCAGATGGCGCAGGCCCCCTACGCCTGTGCGGCCGCGGCTCACAGCTTCCACCACCCTACCATGCCCAGGGCCGACAAGGCCCACATGCCCAGCAGCGCATGGCGGCGCCAGGTGGTGCGCTGGCGCAACACGGCATAGAACAGCACGGCGCAAGCCACGGCAATCACCCCGGCCATCACCGGCAGCATGGCCATCAAAGCCTGGGCCCGCTCCGCCCCCGAGGTGCCCACATCGCGCGTCAGCAGCAAGGCCAGCGGCAGGCACCCCGTGATCGTCAGCGCGAACGCCGCCAGGGCAAACGACCAGCCATAGGTCAGCCCAAACAGGGAGGCAGGCGTGGAAGGCTGGGTCATGATGGGTGGTCTTTCGGAGAGAAATTCAAAGGGAACGCTGAATTTTAGAGGGCCTTCAGCTATCAAAACTGGGGCTGCCATGGCATCCATGCGTTGTACGCGGGCTTCGCCTCTAGATGGTTTCCATCTACAGATCAATGCTGAAAGATGCAATTACCAGTTAGCCCGAAGACGGCCGCAGCTATCAACACCAACGCTTTTGCACTCCAGCAGAACTCGCCGCATGCGCCGTTTAGGCTCCTAGTCGTGGGAGGCTGAGCTCGGCCATTAGCTGTCTGTCTACACGTTTTCTTGAATGACAGCTTTCTTAAATGATTCGCTCTATCAGTGTGCATGGCCTCCAACAACCGCCACAGCAGCGGTGACCAGCAAGGATCCAACTAGCAGCCACACCATCTGAACGACCGTTTGGCGCAATCCCATGGGTCTATTGAGCTGCGGAATCAGGTCTGCCAGAGCCACATAAGCAAAACTGCTGGCTGCAAACACAAGGAACAACGGCAGCCATTCGCTCAACTGACCCACGATGAGATAGCCGACCAACCCTCCGACCACAGTCATAGAACCAGCCAAAGACACCTTAAGCACGGCTTTCCTTGGCTGGCTGCTGCCACTACCCACCACTGCCAAATCTCCCATGTGGTGTGGCACTTCGTGCAGCAGCACCGCAAATGTCGCAGCAACGCCCAGCTTCCAGTCAGCCAAGAATGCGGAGGCAATCAGAATTCCATCGGCAAATGCATGCACGCCATCACCAAAGAGCACTGACCAGCTCCCTGTAGGGCCGTGCGCACGGTGAGCATGCTGATGCCCGCACTGTTCTCCAGCTTGGCCGTGTTCGTGCGCGTGGTGCCAGACTTCGGCTTTGTCCAGCACGATGACAACCAGCAATCCCGCGAAGAAGATCAAGAACAGGGAGTGGACGGAGTATTCGCTCTCGAAGGCCTCGGGCATCAAATTGATGAACGCCGTGGCCAGCAGCGCTCCGGCGGCTAGGCTCAGCATGTGCTGCGGATACCGGGATAGAAAGCTTTTGCTCAGCACCCAAGCCAGCCACACACTAGCCACACCGGCCAGCAAAGTGCCTAAGACGATTTGAATCAACATGGTTTTACCAATTCACAAAGACCGCGCTCTGCATGGTGCAGAACGCGGTACATGGTTCAGCTTTAGCGCCTGATTACTGGCGCGACAACTTTTCGTAGTCGCCAGCGACCTTCAAGGTCATCGTGACGTCCGCCTGGCCACGGTTGCGCCAGAACCAGCCGTGGTTGCCTGTGAACGCCGCTGTCAGCTCTCCCGCCTGAGCAGGGACAGCACGCCCTTTCTCGTAGCTGATGCTTTTGCCAAAAGCATCGCCATGGGTGTCGTAATTGACCACGCCGCCTTGGACAGCCCAGGCAAACTGGGCCTTGGCATCGCCTTTCATGCGCAGCTTGTACTCCACCCCTTCGCCGGGTTTGAGGACAAAGGTGACCTCATCCTTCCATTGCGGTGCCGCGACCTGTGCAGCCGCAGGTTGTACGGGTGCCGATGCTTGTGCTGAAGTGGCGCCGACAAGGCCAGCCACTGCGGTAGTGGCAGCAGGCGCGGCAGGAGTTGCTGCAAGGTCAGCTTCGGCTTCCGCAGCCAACTGGGTCTTGATCTCGCCCATTTCAGTCAGGCCCAGTGCGCGCCCAATCCCGGTTGGATCAATCGCATACTCGGAGGGCAACACCACGGTCACCAGCAGCACGGCCGCAGTGACAATCGCTGTGCACGTGGATTTGAGCAGTTGTTGGCTGCTGGGCAGCTCGACGGAAGTGGGGATATGACGTGTATTCATGGCATTCAACTCAGCTGGCGGTGGAGACAAACAGACCTGTCAGTTGCATGCCAAACAGCACAAAACCTGCGGTCATCATGGCGACGTTGGCGGTATAGGCATACCGGCCAAAGCTGGCACTGCGGCGCCAGTAGCCCATGGCAATCAGAATGGCGCCAAGGGCCAGCAACTGGCCCAGCTCCACACCGACGTTGAATGCCAACAAATTGGGCACAAGCCCGTCGCGGCTCATTTCGTATTCCTGGATCTTGGTGGCCAGGCCAAAACCGTGGCACAGACCAAAGACGAATGTCGCGGTGCGGGGATTGGGCTGAAACCCCAGCCAGCGCTCGAAGGCGCCCATGTTGTCGAGGGCCTTGTAGACCACGGACATACCAATGATGGCGTCAATCGCGTAGCTGCTGATGCCGATATCAAAGTACACCCCGATGAGCATCGTGGTGGAGTGACCGATGGCAAACAGGCTCACATACAGACCAATATCCTTGAGTCGGTAGAGGTAGAAGATCACCCCGAACAAAAACAAGATGTGGTCATAACCGGTCACCATGTGCTTGGCTCCCAGGTATGTATAGGGAATCAGGTTGATGCCCGAAATCTCTTGGATATAGCCCTTGTCACCCTCGGTGACAGCATGCGCCAGTACATCCATTGGCATCACGGCCAACATGGCAAGCAGCAGCAAGCAAAGACGCAAAGGCACACTCAGCCCTCTCGTCTGCAAAAACGAATATTCACGAAGCATGAAAACTCCAAATAGACCTAACCAACCCGCATGTGGAATGCGGGCTACCTTTTAGAGGTAGAGGTTGGGCATTGGAGGCCGCTCAAGACGCTGTGGGTCGTGGCTGAAGAACCCCTCAGGGGGGATGAGTGCCAGCCGGTGGCGCAAGTGTCCAGACGGCTGGGCAATCAGAGGCGGAAGGTTGGCAGTCTCATGGCTGTGATCCAGCGGGTTGTGTCCATGCTGGCCGTTGTCTGCTGCATGTGAGTGCACCACATCGGCCTCTGGTAACACTACGATTTCCTCTGGAGCATCCTCGTCATGCTCGTGGCCGTGCGAGGCATGGATTTCCCCATGAGGTTCATGCCCTGCGGCATCCAGCAATGCGATGCCGTGCGACTGAAACATACCCAAGCTGGACAGCAGCAAGCATGCGGTCATCAAGGACAGCACACACAGATGCAGCAACTTTTGTTTGAACAAGTGCACGGTTTTGACCAAAGCCACGCAGAAGCAGGCAAAGCAGGCCCAAGGGCCAGCGCCTGCCCCTTGACTGGCGCATAATTTGGAAATTCTAGCATCCCCCCCAGGGGGATAAACCTAAAGGGCATTGCATGTCAGAACCCCACATTCACGCCAGTCATCCTGCGTTGATCAACCGACTCAAGCGAGCGAACGGTCACCTGGGCAGCGTGATCGCCATGCTGGAGGACGGTCGTTCTTGCGTAGATGTCGCCCAGCAGTTGCAAGCAGTCGAAAAAGCTATCCAACAGGCCAAGAAAACGCTGATTCAAGACCACATTGACCACTGCCTGGAGCATGCGATGCGTGGCGACCACCAGCACGGGCATGGACACGATTTGTCTGAGTTCAAAGAAATCACCAGATACCTCTGATCTGCTCGCAATCCCGCCACCACCCGCGCACGTCATGTCCGAACACTCAATCTGCTGAATCATGTCCATCCGTAATGCTGCCCCCGCACTGGCTGCCGCTGCACTCTTTGGCGCGAGCACCCCATTTGCCAAGCTCTTGGTCGGTGATGTGGGCCCACTGCTGCTGGCAGGGTTGTTGTACCTGGGCAGCGGCGTTGGCTTGAGCCTGCTGCTTGGACTGCGTCGCATGCGTCCCAGCGCCGCAGATGAGCGTGCTTCCCTGCGTATTCCAAAGGCGGAATGGCCATGGCTGCTGGGTGCTGTGGCCTTTGGCGGTGTGCTTGGCCCAGTGTTCTTGCTGCTCGGGCTGACCCAGACCAGTGGCGCAGCCGCCTCGCTTTTACTGAACATCGAGGGCGTGTTTACCGCAGTGATTGCTTGGTTTGTCTTCAAGGAAAACGCAGACCGGCAAATCGTGTTGGGCATGCTCACGATCATGGGTGGTGGCTTGCTGCTGTCTTGGGCGCCAGGTGCCGCCAGTTTTTCTATGGGAGCGCTGCTTATCGTGGCAGCCTGCCTGTGCTGGGCAATCGACAACAACCTCACGCGTAAAGTGTCCACCAACGACGCGATGCTGGTGGCCGCCATCAAAGGCTTGATTGCCGGTATCAGCAATACAAGCTTCGCCCTATTCAGCGGTGACAGCTTGCCTGAGGCAAGCACCTTGGGTGCCTGCATGGCTGTCGGCTTCTTGGGCTACGGCCTCAGCCTGACACTGTTTGTTGTGGCCCTGAGGGGACTGGGCACCGCACGAACTGGTGCGTACTTCTCGATCGCCCCGCTCTTTGGCGTCATCATTTCCTTCGCTATCTGGCCCAGCATGCCGGGGCTGCTGTTCTGGTTGGCTGCTGCGTTGATGGCGATTGGCACATGGCTGCACATTCGTGAGCGTCATGAGCATGTGCACACGCATGAGCCTTTAGAGCACAGCCACCGTCATCGGCATGACGAGCATCATCAACATAGCCACGACTTCGCCTGGGATGGAGTAGAGCCACATACCCACCCGCACCAACATGTGGCTATGACCCACAGCCACCCGCATTACCCAGACATCCATCATCGCCACCAGCATCCGAAGCGTCGCGATTGACCATCTGGCAACGACACAAAGCAGTCACAGCAGCGCCCGCCCTTGAAGACTGCTATGGGTCGTTTACTGACATTGACAAACACAAACCTGCAGATCGTCAATTGGCAAGATTGAGACCCAACCTGGTCAGCATTCACAGGAATAAAAAAGGCAACCCGAAGGTTGCCTTTTTGCTTTATGCAGCGACTGCTTAGGAAGCGAGCTTACTTCCGTGCCGGCGGCACATCCGTGCAAGACCCATGCGCCACTTCCGCCGCCATGCCGATGCTTTCGCCCAGCGTGGGGTGCGGGTGGATGGTCTTGCCGATGTCCACGGTGTCGGCGCCCATTTCGATGGCCAGGGCGATTTCACCGATCATGTCGCCCGCGTGCGTGCCGACGATGCCGCCGCCCAGGATGCGGCCATGGCCGTGCGCCTCGGGGCTGTCATCGAACAGCAGCTTGGTGAAGCCTTCGTCGCGGCCATTGGCGATGGCGCGGCCGGAGGCGGCCCAGGGGAACAGACCCTTCTTGACCTTGATGCCTTGGGCCTTGGCCTGGTCTTCGGTCAGGCCCACCCATGCCACTTCGGGGTCGGTGTAGGCGACGGACGGGATGACGCGGGCGTTGAAGGCGGCCGCGGCCAGTTCCTTGTTGCCCTGCAGTTCACCGGCGATGACTTCGGCGGCCACATGCGCTTCGTGCACGGCCTTGTGCGCCAGCATGGGCTGGCCCACGATGTCGCCAATGGCAAAGATGTGCGGCACGTTGGTGCGCATCTGAATGTCCACGTCGATGAAGCCACGGTCGGTCACGGCCACGCCCGCCTTGTCGGCGCTGATCTTCTTGCCGTTGGGCGTGCGGCCCACGGCTTGCAGCACCAGGTCGTAGGTCTGGGGTTCGGGCACGGTGACGCCGTCCTTGGCGGGGGCGAACGTGACCTTGATGCCTTCGGGCGTGGCTTCGGCACCCACGGTCTTGGTGTTGACCATGATGTTGTCGAAGCGGTGCGCGTTCATCTTCTGCCAGACCTTGACCAGGTCGCGGTCCGCGCCCTGCATCAGGCCGTCCATCATTTCCACCACGTCCAGGCGGGCGCCCAGCGTGCTATAGACGGTACCCATTTCCAGGCCGATGATGCCGCCGCCCAGGATCAGCATGCGCTTGGGCACGCCCTTGAGGTCCAGCGCGCCGGTGGAGTCCACCACGCGTTCGTCCCGGGGCATGAAAGGCAGGTGCACAGCTTGCGAACCCGCCGCGATGATGGCCTTCTTGAACTGGACGACCTTCTTGGTGCCGGTCTTGTC
Source organism: Comamonas sp. GCA5 (assembly GCF_036541385.1). Classification (NCBI taxonomy): domain Bacteria; kingdom Pseudomonadati; phylum Pseudomonadota; class Betaproteobacteria; order Burkholderiales; family Comamonadaceae; genus Comamonas; species Comamonas sp. GCA5. The sequence continues at coordinate 13,939 of NZ_JAZHFR010000027.1, forward strand.
TTGGCCCTGGCCGGTGGTTTCTTCCACTTCCAGGTGGTTCGCACCGACAAAGCTGCCGTAGCCGCGCACGATGGTGACCTTGCGCATCTTGGCCATCTGGCCCAGGCCGCCGGTCAGCTTGCTGATGACCTTTTCCTTGTGGCCACGCAGCTGGTCGACGTTGACCTGGGGCGCGCCGAACTGGATGCCGGCCACTTCGAGGTGCTTGACCTCATCCATGACAGCAGCCACGTGCAGCAACGCCTTGGAGGGGATGCAGCCCACGTTCAGGCACACGCCACCCAGGGTGGCGTAGCGCTCGACCAGCACGACCTTCAAACCCAGGTCGGCGGCGCGGAAGGCAGCGGAGTAGCCACCAGGGCCACCGCCCAGCACCAGCACGTCGCAGTCCAGGTCGGCCGTGCCGCCAAAGCTGGCGGCGGCCGGTGCGGCCACGGCCGCAGGTGCTACAGAAGCTGTAGCTGCTGGCGCAGGCGCTGCATGGGCTGGAGCCGAATTTGGCGCAGCAGCTGCAGGGGCAGCCGCAGCGCCCTCTGCAGCTTCCAGGGCGATGATGATGGAGCCTTCGGCGACCTTGTCGCCGATCTTGACCTTCACCTCTTTGACCACGCCGGCGTGGCTGGAGGGGATTTCCATAGAGGCCTTGTCGGACTCCACGGTGATCAGGGACTGGTCCACGGTGACGCTGTCACCGGGCTGCACCAGCAGTTCGATCACGCCGACTTCGGCGAAATCGCCAATGTCGGGCACTTTGATGTCGATGATTGCCATGTGTGTCAGCCCCTTGGTTACAGCAGGATGCGGCGGTAGTCCGCCAGCACGGCGCCCAGGTAGGCGTTGAAGCGGGCGGCCGCAGCGCCGTCGATGACGCGGTGGTCGTACGACAGGCTCAAGGGCAGCATCAGGCGCGGCTGGAAGGCCTTGCCGTCCCACACGGGCTGGATGCTGGACTTGGACAGGCCCAGGATGGCCACTTCCGGCGCGTTGACGATGGGGGTGAAGTCGGTGCCACCGATGCCGCCCAGGGACGAGATCGAGAAGCAGCCACCCTGCATGTCGGCCGCGCCCAGCTTGCCGTCGCGGGCCTTCTTGGCCAGCTCGCCCATTTCCTGGCTGATCTGCATGATGCCCTTCTTGTCGGCATCCTTGAGCACGGGCACCACCAGGCCATTGGGCGTGTCCGCCGCAAAGCCGATGTTGAAGTACTGCTTGTAGACCAGGGTGTCACCATCCAGGCTGGCGTTGAACTCGGGGAACTTCTTCAGCGCAGCGACCACGGCCTTGATGACGAAGGCCAGCATGGTGACCTTGACGTCGCTCTTGGCCTTGGCCTGCTCGGCGTTGGTGGAGACGCGGAAGGCTTCCAGGTCGGTGATGTCGGCCAGGTCGTTGTTGGTGACGTGGGGAATCATCACCCAGTTGCGGTGCAGGTTGGCGCCCGAGATCTTCTTGATGCGCGACAGGTCCTTGCGTTCCACGGGGCCGAACTTGGCGAAGTCCACCTTGGGCCAGGCCAGCACTTCCAGGCCACCGACGTTGCCGCCGGACGACTTGGGCGCTGCGGCCTGTTGGGCCAGGGTCTGCACCGCGCCGGCCATGACGGACTTGGTGAAGCCCATCACGTCTTCCTGCGTGATGCGGCCCTTCTGGCCGGAACCCTTGACTTCCGCCAGGGGCACGCCCAGCTCGCGTGCAAACTTGCGCACGGAGGGCGAAGCATGGGGCAGCGCGCCCGAGGGGGCCACGGTGGGGTTGTGGGCCGGTGCGGCCACGGCTGCTACCGCGGCAGGAGCAGCGGGCGCAGGTGCAGCAACGGTGGGGGCCGTATTTTGTGCGGCAACCGGTGCGGCTGCGGCAGGTGCGGCCACAGCGGCGGGGGCTGCACCCTGCACGCTCATGGCGCCGACCACATCGCCGACGTTGACCTTGTCGCCGATCTTCAGCGTCAGGGCGGTGATGGTGCCGGCGGCGGGCGATGGGATTTCCATCGAGGCCTTGTCCGACTCCACGGTGAACAGCGACTGCTCGGCCGTGACGGTGTCACCCACCTTGACCAGCAGCTCAATGACGGCCACGTCCTTGAAGTCACCGATGTCGGGGATGGCGATGTTCACGCTGCTGGGCGCTGCAGCAGGTGTAGCAGCCTGCGCAGGCGCAGCGGGCGCTGGCGCCACATTTTGTGCTGCAACGGGCGCGGCAGCAGCCGGTGCGGGTGCCGCCGCCGCGGGGGCCGAGGCCACATCGGCGGTTTCGATCACGGCGATCACGGCGCCCTGCGCCACCTTGTCGCCCAGCTTGACCTTGAGCTCCTTGAGCACGCCGGCGTGGCTGGAAGGGATCTCCATGGACGCCTTGTCGGATTCGACGGTGATCAGCGATTGCTCAACCTTGATGGTGTCGCCCACGTTGACCAGCACCTCGATCACGCCGACGCTGTCGAAGTCACCGATGTCCGGGACCTTGATTTCTGTCAATGCCATGTGTGTGTCTCCGGTGCTCGATTAGGCGTACAGGGGGTTGATCTTGTCGGCTTGGATGCCGTACTTGGCAATGGCTTCGGCCACCTTGGTGACGGGCAGCTTGCCCTCTTCCGCCAGCGACTTGAGCGCGGCCACGACGATGTAGTGGCGGTCGATCTCGAAGTGCTCGCGCAGCTTGCGGCGGAAGTCGGAACGGCCGAAACCGTCGGTGCCCAGCACCTTGTAGGTGCGGCCCTTGGGCATGAAGGGGCGGATCTGCTCGGCGTAGGCCTTCATGTAGTCGGTCGATGCGATCACCGGACCTTGCGAGGTCTGCAGCTGCTGCGTCACGAACGGCACCTTGGCGGTTTCCAGCGGGTGCAGCATGTTGTGGCGCTCGGCGTCCTGGCCATCGCGGGTCAGTTCGTTGAACGATGGGCAGCTCCACACGTCGGCGGCAATGCCCCAGTCCTTTTCCAGCAGCTCTTGCGCAAAGAAGGATTCGCGCAGGATGGTGCCCGAGCCCAGCAGTTGCACGCGCTGGCCCGATTGGGGCACCTTCTGGCCGGGCTTGACCAGGTACATGCCCTTGATGATCTGCTCTTCCGTGCCTTCGGTCAGACCGGGCATGGGGTAGTTCTCGTTCAGCAAGGTGATGTAGTAGAAGACGTTTTCCTGGTTCTGCACCATGCGGCGCAGGCCATCCTGCATGATCACGGCCACTTCGTGGGCGAAGGTGGGGTCGTAGGAGATGCAGTTGGGGATGGTGTTGGCCAGGATGTGGCTGTGACCGTCTTCGTGCTGCAGGCCTTCGCCGTTCAGCGTGGTGCGACCCGAAGTGCCGCCCAGCAGGAAGCCGCGCGCCTGCATGTCACCCGCTGCCCAGGCCAAGTCGCCAATGCGCTGGAAGCCGAACATGGAGTAGTACACGTAGAACGGGATCATGATGCGGTTGGACGTGCTGTAGCTCGTCGCGGCCGCAATCCAGCTGCTCATGCCGCCGGCTTCGTTGATGCCTTCCTGCAGGATCTGGCCGGCCTTGTCCTCGCGGTAGTACATAACCTGGTCCTTGTCGACCGGGGTGTACTGCTGACCGTGGGGGTTGTAGATGCCGACCTGGCGGAACAGACCTTCCATACCAAAGGTGCGGGCCTCGTCCACCAGGATGGGCACCACGCGGGGGCCGATGTTCTTGTCGCGCAGCAGCTGCGTCAGGAAACGCACATAGGCCTGGGTGGTGGAGATTTCACGGCCTTCGGGCGTGGGCTCCAGGATGGCCTTGAAGGTGTCCAGCGACGGGGCGGTGAAAGCTTCGTCGGCCTTCACGCGGCGGTGCGGCAGGTAGCCGCCCAGGGCCTTGCGGCGCTCGTGCAGGTACTTCATTTCCGGCGTGTCGTCGGCCGGCTTGTAGAAGGGGATGTCCGCGATCTGGCTGTCGGGGATCGGGATGTTGAAGCGGTCGCGGAAGGCCTTGATGTCCTCGTCGCTCAGCTTCTTGGTCTGGTGCACGGTGTTCTTGCCTTCACCGATCTTGCCCATGCCGAAGCCCTTGACGGTCTTGACCAGCAGCACGGTGGGCTGACCCTTGTGGCTGTTGGCCGCGTGGAAGGCAGCGTAGACCTTCTGCGCGTCGTGGCCACCACGGCGCAGGTTCCAGATCTCGTCGTCGGACATGTGCTCGACCATCTTCAGCGCACGGGGGTCGCGACCAAAGAAGTGCTTGCGCACGTAAGCGCCATCGTTGGCCTTCATGGCCTGATAGTCCCCGTCGTTGCACTCCATCATGATCTTCTTGAGGACGCCGTCCTTGTCCTTGGCCAGCAGCTCGTCCCAGCCACGGCCCCACAGCAGCTTGATCACGTTCCAGCCGGAGCCGCGGAATTCGCCTTCCAGCTCCTGGATGATCTTGCCGTTGCCGCGCACCGGACCGTCCAGGCGTTGCAGGTTGCAGTTGATGACGAAGATCAGGTTGTCGAGGTTCTCGCGTGCGGCCAGGGAGATGGCGCCCAGCGATTCGACTTCGTCCATTTCACCGTCGCCGCAGAACACCCAGACCTTGCGGTTTTCGGTGTTGGCAATGCCACGGGCGTGCAGGTACTTTAGGAAGCGCGCCTGGTAGATGGCCATCAGCGGGCCCAAGCCCATGGACACCGTGGGGAACTGCCAGAACTCGGGCATCAGCTTGGAGTGGGGGTAGCTGGACAGGCCCTTGCCGTCCACTTCCTGGCGGAAGTTCAGCAGCTGCTCTTCGGAGATGCGGCCTTCCAGGTAGGCGCGGGCATAGATGCCGGGCGATACGTGGCCCTGGATGTACAGGCAGTCGCCGCCGTGGTTTTCGCTCTCGGCGTGCCAGAAATGGTTGAAGCCGGCCGCAAACATGTTGGCCAGCGAAGCGAAGGAGCCGATGTGGCCGCCCAGGTCGCCGCCTTCCGGTGGGTGGTGGCGGTTGGCCTTGACTACCATGGCCATGGCGTTCCAGCGCATGTAGGCGCGCAGGCGGCCTTCGATCTCCAGGTTGCCGGGGCAGCGGGCTTCCTGGCTGGGCTCGATGGTGTTGACGTAGCCGGTGTTGGCCGAGAACGGCAGGTCCACGCTGTTCTGGCGGGCGTGTTCCAGCACTTCTTCAATCAGTTGGTGCGCATATTCGGCACCTTCGCGGTCGATGACGGCGCTCAGCGCCTCCATCCATTCGCGGGATTCCTGGGGATCCAGGCTGGGCTTGGCGTTGGCGCCGGCCTGAGGGTCGGTCTGAGCGGTCATATGTGTCTCCTGTTCAAGAGGCTGCAGGGGGTGGTCGGGAATTGCATCCATCGAACGCGCTTGTCTGCGGCCACAGTTGAAGCGGTGTGTGCCGAGCCTTCAGCTTAGCGGAAGCCCACACCGTGCCTGCGAAACAAATACGCCCAATTTGGCGACCTTTCGGCGCGCAGTTTCGCACATTTTTCCATTTTTCAATGATGCATACAACTCTCATATTATGAAAAATTGCTGCAACTGCACATTAAAAACAAGACGTTGCCATCGTCACGGGGATGACCCGCGCCGCCAGGGAATCCCCCTACACTGCACACATGGTTTCCCCTGAACAAAAGTCCCCGGCCCCGGTTGCCTCCCCCGCCTTCACCAGTGCCGATCCCACGCAATGGTGGCGCATGTGGTGGCGCAGCCTCTCGCCGACCCGCCAGGACCGCTTGGCCGCACTGGCGCCGCTGGTGTCAGTGGCACTGTTCATGGCAGCAATCATTGCGGCTTTCTGGTATTTGCGCGCAGAGGAAGTCGATCGCGGCGAGCAAGCCCTCAAGCGCGATGTGGAATATGCCCAGCAGCGCATGCGCCTGCGCCTGCTGGAACGCCAGGAACAGGTGATGCGCATTGCGCGCGACCTGAGCTATGGCGACATCGGCACGGTGGAGTTTGGCAACCGCGCCGAGGTGCTGGTTACCCAGTACCCCGAACTGCAGGTACTGACCTGGGTGGACCGTGACGGCCGCATCATCACCAGCTATGCGGCGCCCACCGTGCCGCGCGAGCAACTGCGCATGCCGGCCGAGCGTCTGGGCAACGACAGCGCGGGCGAGAGTTTCCAGCAGGTCAAAGACAGCTACCAGTCGGTCTACCACCAGCCGGTGGTGGTGCCCGGCCAGAACCCGCCGCTGCTGCAGTTCCATGCCCCGGTCATGGGCACCAGCAGCTTTGGCGGCACGGTGATGGCCGAGTATTCGGTCGACAGCCTGATGCGCTATGCCACGCCCAGTGAGTTGCTGGCCCGCTACGCCATCACCATGACCGACGCCCAGGGTGTGCTGATTGCCGGCACGCCGCTCAAGCGCCCACACACCGCCGAGCACTGGTACCAGATCGCCAAGCCCGAGGCCAGTGAATACCAGATTCCCATCTCCCCGGTAGGCAACTCGCTGCAGATCAAGGGGCAGGCCTACAGCACCTCCTTGAGCATGGTGGGCAACGGCATGTTCTGGCTGGTGGCCTCGCTGAGCATGATGACCGCCTGGCTGCTGCTGGGCACCTGGCGCCACACCCGCAAGCGCCTGCGCGCCCAGGAAGCCCTGGTGGCGGAAACCAATTTCCGCCGCGCCATGGAAAACTCGCTGCTGACCGGCATGCGCGCGCTGGATATGCAGGGCCGCATCACCTACGTGAATGCCGCCTTCTGCCAAATGACCGGCTGGAGCGAAAGCGAGCTGGTGGGCCAGACACCGCCCTATTCCTACTGGGCGGAAAGCGACTACGACTACCTGCACAGCAAGCTCAATGACGAGCTCAGCGGCAAGACCCTGCAAGGGGGCTTCCAGGTGCGCGTGCGGCGCAAGAACGGCAGCATGTTCGATGCGCGGCTGTACATCTCGCCGCTTATCGATGCCCGCGGGCAGCAGACGGGCTGGATGTCGTCCATGACCGACATCACCGAGTCCAAGCGCATCCGCGACCAGCTTGCAGCCTCCCACGACCGTTTCACCATTGTGCTGGAAGCGCTGGATGCTTCTGTTTCTGTAGCACCACTGGGCAGTGCCGAGCTGCTGTTCGCCAACAAGCTGTACCGGCAGTGGTTTGGCTCGCAGACCACGGGCCACCTGCAGCTGGTGCAGCAGGCCGGCCTGCCGGCCGAGCGCAGCGAAACCGTGGACGACGAAGACGGGCTGATGGGCTTTCCCACCGATCCGATCACCAGCGCCTCCAGCAACAATGCCGAGATCTATGTGGCCGAACTGGGCAAATGGCTGGAAGTGCGTTCGCGCTACCTCAGCTGGGTCGACGGCCGCCTGGCCCAGATGGTGATCGCCACCGACATCACCCAGCGCCGTCTGGCGGAGGAACAGGCCGCGCGCCAGGCCGAACAGGCCCAGAGTGCCAGCCGCCTGATCACCATGGGCGAGATGGCGTCCAGCGTAGCCCACGAGCTGAACCAGCCCCTGACCGCCATCAGCAACTACAGCAGCGGCATGCTGACGCGCCTGGCCAACGGCACGCTGACCGAAGAGCAGATGAAGTTTGCGCTGGAAAAGACCGCCCACCAGGCCCAGCGCGCCGGGCAGATCATCCAACGCATCCGCTCCTTCGTGAAGCGCAGCGAACCCAATCGCACCATGGCCCAGGTGGAGTCCATCGTCGACGAGGCGCTGGAGCTGGCGAACATCGAAATGCGTCGGCGCAACGTGCGGCTGAGCCATTTTGTGGCGGCCCGCATACCGCCTGTGCTGGCCGACACGATTTTGATTGAGCAAGTGCTGATCAATCTGATAAAAAATGCGGGCGAGTCCATCGACCAGGCACAGCGCACCACGGCGCAACGGCTGGTGGAGTTGCGGGTCGTCCCCAAAGAGGTAGAAGGTCAGTTGGGAGTGGAATTCTCCGTCCAGGACTCCGGCAAGGGCCTGGCACCCGAGGTCCAGGAGCGTTTGTTCGAAGCCTTCTTCTCCACCAAGAACGAAGGCATGGGCATTGGTCTGAATCTGTGTCGCTCGATTGTGGAGTCTCACGATGGCCGTATGGCTGCGGAGAACCTCTACAATGGTTCCGAGGTGGTTGGCTGCCGGTTTTCCTTCTGGATTCCGCTGGCCACGCCCCAGGAAAAGGGAGACAACCTTTCTACGGTTATTAATCCAAATACAAGGAATCCTGCATGAGTTTGACACCCAAAAAAGGAACGGTTTACGTCGTGGATGATGACGAGGCCGTGCGCGACTCGCTCCAGTGGTTGCTGGAAGGCAAAGACTATCGTGTGCGCTGCTTCGACTCGGCCGAATCCTTTCTCGCACGCTACGACCCCCGCGAAGTCGCCTGCCTGATCGCCGACATCCGCATGGGCGGCATGACCGGCCTGGAGCTGCAGGACAAGCTGCTGGAACGCAAGTCTCCCCTGCCCATCGTCTTCATCACCGGCCACGGCGACGTGCCGATGGCCGTGAACACCATGAAGAAGGGTGCCCTGGACTTCATCCAGAAGCCCTTCAACGAGGATGACCTGCTGAGCGTGGTCGAACGCATGCTGGACCATGCCCGCGAAGCCTTTGCCGGCCACCAGCAGGCCGCCAGCCGCGAGGCCCTGCTGTCCAAACTGACCGGGCGCGAATCCCAGGTGCTGGAACGCATCGTTGCCGGCCGCCTGAACAAGCAGATCGCCGACGACCTGGGCATCAGCATCAAGACCGTGGAAGCCCACCGCGCCAACATCATGGAAAAGCTGGGTGCCAACACGGTAGCCGACCTGCTCAAGATTGCTTTGGGCTCCAGCGCTGCAGGCGGCAAAGTCCCGGCATAAACTTCAGGGGTTTCCCTAAAACTGCCAGCCACTTGGAAACAGGTCGCTGGCAGTATTTTTATTTCTGACGCAGATACACCATGACAGCCCAAATCATCGACGGCAAAGCCCTCTCCGCCCAATTGCGCACCGAAGTTGCCCAGCGCGCCGCCACCCTGACCGCCCAGGGCACCAAGCCCGGTCTGGCCGTGGTGCTGGTGGGTGACAACCAGGCTTCGCAGGTGTATGTGCGCAACAAGGTCAAGGCCTGCGAAGACGTGGGCTTCCACTCCGTGCTCGAGAAGTACGACGCCTCGATGACCGAAGCCGAATTGCTGGCCCGCGTTGACGCGCTGAACAACGACCCCAGCATCCACGGCATCCTGGTGCAACTGCCACTGCCCAAGCACATCGACGACCACAAGGTTATCGAAGCCATCTCGCCCCTGAAGGACGTGGACGGTTTCCACGTGGCCAGCGCCGGTGCGCTGATGGTCGGTGAAGTTGGCTTCAAAGCCTGCACGCCCTACGGCTGCATGAAGATGCTGGAATCCATCGGCATGAAGGACCTGCGCGGCAAGCACGCCGTGGTGATCGGCCGCTCCAACATCGTGGGCAAGCCCATGGCTATGATGCTGCTGGCCGCCAACGCCACCGTCACCATCACCCACAGCGGCACGGCCGACCTGGCAGCCATGACCCGCCAGGCCGACATCGTGGTGGCGGCCGTGGGCAAGGTCAACGTGCTGACTGCCGACATGATCAAGCCGGGTGCCGTGGTGATCGACGTGGGCATGAACCGCAATGCCGAAGGCAAGCTGTGCGGCGACGTGGACTATGACGGCTGCAAGGATGTGGCCGGCTACATCACCCCCGTGCCCGGCGGCGTGGGCCCCATGACCATCACCATGCTGCTGGTCAACACCATGGAAGCGGCCGAGCGCACCGCGGCAGCCCGCTAAAGCGCCTGACGGCCCGCGGCCGGGACTGTGGATCGGCACCATGGCACTCTGTATTTCATAGCTGCCCGCGCGCTCTGCGCGGGCGTTAACTGCCTATTTGGCACAGATGCATGCTCCCTAGTGGTTGTTCCCAGGGCCACAGGCAGTCGCGTTTTGTATACACAACGCTCTGTTACAGTGGTTCGGCGAATACCACCACAAAGGGGCAAGCATGCAGCCAGACTCCATCGCACCCACCTCGGGCGTCCACTGGATCGTCCGGATGAACTGGAAAAACCGGTCGATCTGCTTCGTCCTGCTGGCGCTGACCGTGGCCTCGCACATGGCAGGCCGGCAGCCCGGCCCCATCGCCTGGCTGCTGCTGGTGCTGCAATTCGTGGTGTATCCGCATGTGCTCTACCTGCTGACCCGGCGCCTGCCCCAGCAGCGCCAGCGGCAGGTCGAAGTGCGCAACATGCTGCTCGATGCCCTGGGCTTCGGACTGTGGTGCAGCTTTCTGGGCCTGCCGCTGTGGATCACCTTCACCATGTACATCGGCGTCAGCATGAACCTGCTGGTGTTTGCAAGCTTTCGCGGCTGGGTCCAGGCCACGCTGTGCATGGCACTTGGCATCGCGGTGATGCAAGGGCTGCATCCCACCCCCTGGCAGGCCGACACCAGCTTGCTGACCACGGGCCTGAGCATGTTCACGCTCGGCCTGTACATCCTGGCCTTCGCCTACGACGCCTACCTGCGCGCCACGTCCTTGCACCGCCACCGTGCCCAGCTGCGCCAGCAGCTCGAAGCCAACCACCGGCTGCAGACCCAGCTGACGGAGCTGGCCCTGCGCGATCCGCTGACCGGCCTATACAACCGCCGCCACCTCGATGAAACCATGCAGCTGCAGCTGCAGCGCTGCGCCGTGATGGGCTCGGGTGCGGCCGTGCTGCTGCTGGACATCGACCATTTCAAGCAGATCAACGACCGCCACGGCCATGCCGTGGGCGACCAGTTGCTGCAGACCCTGGCCCAGCTGTTGCTGCGCAATTGCCGGGCGGGTGATACGGCCTGCCGCTATGGCGGTGACGAGTTCCTGCTGCTGCTCACCGAAGTCACGCTGGACGCCGCGTTGGCCCGGGCCCAGCAATTGCGCCAAGACTTCGCCGTGCAGCAGTTGCGGGTCGAGGGCCCATCCCTGTCGACCACCCTGTCCTGCGGGCTGGCGCTGTTCCCCGCCCATGGCACCGAGCCCGCACGGCTGATCCAGCGCGCAGACCAGGCGCTGTACCAGGCCAAATTACACGGACGCAACGCCGTGGTCGTGTTCGAACACCACCTTGAAACCTGTACGGATGGCGCAAAATAGCAGGCATGACCAATGCTTTGCTTGAAACTGCCAGCCTGCCGTTGTTCGACCGCATCACCCCGCCGGACGTCGCTCCCGCCATCGAGGCCTTGATGGCACGTGCCAGCGCGGCCCTGGAAACGGTGACGGCCCCCGATTTCCCGGCCGACTGGAATGCCATCGCCCAGGAACTGGATGTCGCCACCGAGAAGCTGGGCATGGCCTGGAGCGCGGTCAGCCACCTGTCCAGCGTGGCCGACAGCCCCGAATTGCGCGCCGCCTACAACGAGGTGCTGCCCAAGATCACCGAGTTCTGGACCAATCTGGGTGCCGACGAGCGCCTGTACGCCAAGTACAAGGCCATTGACGTGAACAGCCTGACGGCCGAGCAGAAAAAGGCCCACGCCAATGCCCTGCGCGGCTTCGTGCTGTCGGGTGCCGAACTGCAGGGCGCGGCACGCGAGCGCTTTGCCAAGATCCAGGAGCGCGCCGCCGAGCTGGCGCAAAAGTTCAGCGAAAACACCCTGGATGCCACAGACACCTGGGCCTATTACGCCACAGAAGCCGAGCTGGACGGTGTGTCAGCCGACGTGGCCCAGGCTGCCCGCGCCGCCGCCCAGGCCGAGGGCAAGGACGGCTACAAGCTCACGCTGAAGATGCCTTGCTACCTGCCGGTGATGCAGTTTGCGCACAGCAGCGCCTTGCGCGAGAAGCTCTACCGCGCCTACGTCACGCGCGCTTCCGACCAAGCCGAAGGCGACGCCGTGCAATACGACAACGCCCCCCTGATCAAGGAAATCCTGGCCCTGCGCCTGGAAGAGGCCCAATTGCTGGGCTACGCCAACTTCGCCGAAGTCTCGCTGGTCCCCAAGATGGCCCAGTCGCCCCAGCAGGTCATCGGCTTCCTGCGCGACCTGGCACAGCGTGCGCGCCCCTACGCCGAAAAAGACGTGGCCGACCTGCGCGCGTTTGCCGCCAAGGAACTTGGACTGAGTGATCCACAGCCCTGGGACTGGACTTACATTGCCGAAAAGCTCAAGGAAGCGCGCTATGCCTTCAGCGAGCAGGAAGTCAAACAGTACTTCACGGCCCCCAAGGTGCTGGATGGCTTGTTCAAGATCATCGAGACCCTGTTCGATGTGAAGATCAGCCGTGACACAGCCGCCGTCTGGCACCCTGCTGTGCAGTTCTACCGCCTGGAGCGCCAGGGCCAGACCGTGGGCCAGTTCTACCTGGACCAGCCCGCGCGCAAGGGCAAGCGCGGCGGCGCCTGGATGGACGATGTGCGCAGCCGCTGGCTGCGCCCCGACACCGGCCTGCTGCAGACGCCCGTGGCCCACATGGTCTGCAACTTCGCCGACGGCGTGGATGGCAAGCCCGCGCTGCTGACGCACGATGACGTGATCACCCTGTTCCACGAATCCGGCCACGCCCTGCACCACCTTCTGACCCAGGTGAACGAAAAGGATGTGTCCGGCATCAACGGCGTGGAATGGGATGCGGTGGAGCTGCCCAGCCAGTTCATGGAAAACTTCTGCTGGGAATGGGATGTGCTGCGCCACATGACCGCCCATGTGGAGACCGGTGAGCCTCTGCCGCGCGCCCTGTACGACAAGATGATCGCCGCCAAGAACTTCCAGGCGGGCATGGGGACGCTGCGCCAGGTCGAGTTTGCGCTGTTCGACATGCTGCTGCATACCGAGCACCAGCCCGACGCCGACTACAACGCCCTGCTGCAACAGGTGCGCGCTGAAGTGGCCGTGCTGCCCACGACCGCCTACAACCGTTCCACTAACACTTTCAGCCACATTTTTGCCGGTGGCTATGCGGCAGGTTATTACAGCTACAAGTGGGCCGAGGTGCTGAGCGCCGACGCCTATGCGGCCTTCGAAGAAACCCAGGGCTCCGACGGCAGCACCAGCCAGACCACGGCGCAGAAGTACCTGCACAACATTCTGGAAATGGGCGGCAGCCGCAGCGCCATGGACAACTTCAAAGCCTTCCGCGGCCGCGAACCCCAGCTGGACGCCTTGCTGCGCCACCAAGGCATGGCAGAGCCTGTGGCGGCCTGAAGCGCCCGCGAGGACCACACGCACAAGGGAGGCAGCAGCCTCCTTTTTTCATCGCAGCATCTGTCGCACAGGGCTGTGGCTTGCAGGCAGCCGCATCCCCCGCTGCTTTTCAAGCCCTAATCCCGCAGATGGCTGGGACACCAAGACGCCAGTCACTCCGTACCGATTCCTTTGCCTGCGGTGACAGTGTTTGCGGGCAGCACATCCCCAACTAGGACGAGACCGCACGCCAGCCAAAGCTGGCGGCGCGCCGCGGTTTGACCCGTCTTCCTTCACCGCGCCTTCAGTAGGCCGTTGACGATTGCGCCGCCCAGAGGTGGGCCCCCACGAGCGCACGCCATGGCGAGAATGGGGTCAGCCAGTCCTCGGCCTCTTGCTGGCTGACCTTGTCCGGCCGCCCCCAGAGCGTTTGCAGTCCACGGCGTACCGCCGCATCGCCATGCAGCGACCCGTCCAGCCAGCCATAACCGCGCAGCAAAGTGTAGTTCACGGTCCATGGGCCGATGCCACGGATGGCCAGCAGTTGTTCCCTCACGGCCTGCTCGCCAGGAAAGTGCAGCGCCCAGGCGTCCAGCGGCACCGCACCCTCAGCCACCAAATCGGCCACCGCCTGCAAGGTCTGGGTCTTCGCGGCCGAAAACCCCGCCTGGCGCAGCGCTTGCGGCGGCAGCGCGGCGATCTGTTCAGCCCCGGGGTAGCAGCGCAAGCCGCTGCTGTGGCGCAGATTGGTGGCCAAAATCAGCTTGCGGCGCAGCGAGACCGCCGCAGCCACGCTGATCTGCTGGCCGGTGATGGCCCAGGTCAGCGCCTCGAACGGGGTCGCGGCCACCGGCACACGCAAGCCCGGGTGGCGGGCGATCAGCGCCCCCAGTTGGGGGTGCTGCGCATGGCACAGCTCAAACGCCTCCACCTGCTGCGGCAGGCCCAGCATGCGGCCCACCATGGCGGCCAGCAGCGCCTGGTCACTGTCGGGCGCTATGCCATCGACGTGCAAGTCGGCATGCACCTGCTGGGGTGTGAAGCGCAGCGACAACCGGGCGGCCGAGGTCCACCAGAGCAGGCCTTTTTCCAGTTCAGCATCGCCCACCCGTTCCGCGGTGGGCTGCGGATCGCGCCGGTGGAAGGCCAGGATGTCCTGCGGCCGAAAGCCAGCGGGCAGCGCCAGCGTGAGGGTGAATGCGGTGGACATGGGCGGCACGGGGTATGTAGAAAATGGGAATAGCGCGCAGGCCTAGGCAGCGTCGTGCAAGATGATGCCCAGCGCATGGCGCACCCCGGAGCGGATGCGCGACACACCATGCCGCATGCGAACCCGGTGGCTGCCACGCGTGCCCGCCACGGGGCGCTGCTGCACCGCAAACACCACGGCATCGCCCTGGCACAGGGACAGCACGTCGACGCGCGACTGCATCCGTGGCCGCTGCTCGGTCAGCACCAGTTCCCCGCCCGTGAAATCCTGGCCCGGCTGCGCCAGCAGCACCACCATCTGCAGGGGGAAGACGTGCTCGCCATACAGGTCCTGGTGCAGGCAGTTGTCATCACCGGCCTGGTACTGCAGCAGCAGGGGCGTCGGTCGCCACTGCCCGGCCGCATGGCAGCGCGCCACAAAGTCGGCGTGCGCTGTGGGAAAGCGCGGTGCCAGGCCCATCCGGGCGTACCAATCGTTGGCCACCGGTGCCAGCCGGGCGTAGACGCTGCTGCGCAAGCTGGCCACCAGATCCGGCAAGGGGGCCGCAAAGTACTTGTACTCCCCTCTGCCAAAGCCATGGCGCTGCATCACCACACGGCTGCGGAACGGCGCATCCTGCGCATACAGCGCCGCCAGGGCGCGGCAGTCCTGCGGTGCCAGCAACTGCGGGATCACGGCGCTGCCGTGGAGGTGCAGCGCTGCGCCAAGTGCCGCCCAGTCCACCGCGGCCAGGCGCTGCGAAAGACGCTCCACCGCCCCCACACTCATTGCGTGGCCTCCCGCGCCAGCAAGGCGCGCTTGCGCTCCACCCCCCAGCGGTAGCCCGACAGGCTGCCATCGGTCCGCACCACGCGGTGGCAGGGAATGGCCACCGCCAGCGCATTCGCCGCGCAGGCCCCGGCCACGGCACGCACGGCCTGGGGCGCACCAATGCGCTGGGCAATGTCGGTGTAACTGGCGGTCTGCCCCACAGGAATGTCGCGCAGCGCCTGCCAGACGCGCTGCTGGAAGGCCGTGCCGCGCACATCCAGTGGCAGGTCCAGGCCCAGCTTGGGCATTTCGACAAAACCGACCACCTGGGCCATCCATTGCTCGAATTCGGCATCGCCGCCGATGAACTCCGCCTTCGGGAAGCGGTCCTGCAGGTCCCGCACCAATGCCTCCGGATCGTCGCCCATCAGGATGGCGCAGAGGCCGCGCGCGCTGGCGGCCACCAGGATGGCCCCCAGCGAGCATTCGCCGATGGCAAAGCGGATCGTCACCTGCGCCCCGCCGCCCCGGTAGGTGGATGGCGCCATGCCCAGCAGTTGCTGCGAAGCGTCGTAGAAACGACCGCTCGAGTTGTAGCCCGCCTCGTAGATGGCCTGCGTGACCGAGCTGGCGCGCCCCAGCTCCGCCCGCACCCTCTCGGCGCGCAGCGCGGTGGCATAGGCTTTGGGCGTCACGCCGGTGACGGCCTGGAACACCCGGTGCACATGGAAACTGCTCATCTGGGCCAGTTGGGCCAGCTCCTGCAGGCTGGGCGGCGTCTCGGCCGCGGCGATGTGACGGCACAGCCGGGCCACCAGGTCCGCGTGCTGGACCCGCTGTGGCGGCTGCTCGGGCTTGCAGCGCTTGCAGGGGCGAAAGCCGGCCTGCTCGGCCGCCGTACGCGTCTGGAAGAAACCCACGTTCTCAGGCCGCGGTGTACGGGCGCCGCACGAGGGACGACAGTACACCCCCGTCGTCTTGACTGCGTAAAAGAACTGCCCATCGGCCTGCCGGTCGCGCGCGACGACCACGGCCCAGCGGGGATCGGACACCACGGCCTGTGCCAGCGCCTCAGTCTGCTTCGACATGGTCACGCCTTTCATCCAAAAACTGCATGTCGACACTGTAGATGCCGCGCCCGCTTCCAGCACTCCGGGTCTTGCTTTTGAATTCGCCAGCCGACAGCGACCGGCGCAGGAGGATGTGGGTGCCGCGGGCAGCAGCGGTGCATCGTGCGTGCGCTGGCAGGCCCTGGGCATGCAGCCGCAGGGCAGGACATGGCCCGGTCCATGGCCGAGGCGGGTGGCGGTGGCCATGCAGCGCCCGCTGGTGTGCCGAGTTCGCTGCAAGCCGCGCCACGGAGGCGGAACTTCCCAGGCCTGGGATGGTTGGTCCTGGGGTAATCATGCCTGGCGCCGTGCCCTTCGACGGCGGTGCGCTGGCAGGCCGGGCGCTTGCCCACCCAGCCGCAGGCCACACAATCCCCAATTTTGATAGCTGTAAGCGCTTGCCAGGTCTGCGCCAGCAGCCATTTTCTTCACAAATTCAACGCCCTCCGGCGTTTCACTGCTCGGGCACGATGGCTTCGGCCCAGTCGTAGAGCGCGCCCAGGATGTCTTCGGAGCGTTCGTCTTCCAGGGTTTCCGACAGGGCGTCGATCTGGGCAAACATCTGGGCGGCCGTGCGGGCGCCGCCCTGCCCATCGATCAGCGCAGCAGCGCAGCGCTGCTGCCAGCGGGCAGTGTCCTGCTCGCTCAGGCTGTCAGGCCAGTTGCGGGCGCGCCAGCGGAACACCAGCTCGGCCAGGCGCGCATCGTCAAAGCCGGTGCGGTCCACAGCCAGCTCCTGCGGCTTCAGCGCGCGCAGCTGGGTCAGGCGGCGGCGGTCGGCCGGGCCGACAAAGCCGTTGTACAGGTCCTGGTCCACATCCTGCGGGCCATGGCCTTCGAGACGGCTGTAGACCTGCTTCCACAACGCACTCATGTCGGGCAGCGCCCGCGCGGTGACGGCGTGCGCCAGGCAGGTGTCCATGTCGATGCCCCAGCGCGCCGCCATTTCGGGCGTCAGCGTCTTGAGGTTGCGCACCACCATGGGCGACTTGTTGATGTGGATGCCCTTAATCGGCAGGCGCGTGACGCCCTCAGGCAGCTCGGCCGCCTTGGTGAACATGCGCAGGCGCAGGGTGTCGGCGTCCAGGCTGGCCAGCTCGGCCGGGTCGGCGTTCAGGTCCCAGCAGATGACCTCGTTCTTGTTGGTCGGGTGCTGGGCCAGCGGCCACATCACGGCAATGCAGCCGCGCTGCGGCGGGATCATGCCGGAGACATGCAGGAAGGGGCGCGCGTCGAACTGCTCGGCCGGCAGGCCCATTTCGTGCAGCACCTTGTCTTTCTTGCGCAGACCGAAGGCAAATTCAAACAGCTTGGGCTGGCGCTCGCGGATCAGCCGCGCCAGCGCGATGGTGGCGCGCACATCGCTGAGTGCGTCGTGGGCCTGGTCGTGCAGCAGGCCGTTGGCACGGGCCAGGTCCTCGAGCTTGAAGCTGGGGCTGCCGTCTTCCTTGGTCGGCCACTGGATGCCCTCGGGGCGCAGGGCGTAAACCATGCGCACCACATCCAGCAGGTCCCAGCGGCCACAGTCGTTCTGCCATTCGCGCGCATACGGGTCGATCAGGTTGCGCCAGAACAGGAAGCGCGTCACCTCGTCGTCAAAGCGGATGGTGTTGTAGCCCACGCCGACGGTGCCGGGCTGGGTGAAGGCGGCCTCGATCTGGCGCGCAAAGGCGTCCTCGGGCAGGCCTTGCTCCAGGCATTGCTGGGGGGTGATGCCGGTGATCAGGCAGGATTCGGGGCTGGGCAGGTAGTCCGGCGCGGGCTGGCAGTAGCACATCAGCGGCTCGCCGATTTCGTTGAGCTCCAGGTCCGTGCGGATGGCCGCGAACTGCGCGGGCCGGTCATAGCGGGGGTTGGCACCAAAGGTTTCGTAGTCGTGCCAGAGGAAGGTGTGTTCAGCCATGCTGCGAGTATGCCGCACGCCAGCTTCTGCCAAAGAGAGAGCGGCCTGCGCTGGATTTATCTGGCTTTCCGAGCCTTTTCAGCCGGAAATCCTTATTTACCGAGCGCAAGAAGCTCCTGGATAAATAGCAGCCGCTACAACAGCGGCGAGCACAGCCGCGCCAGCGAGTCGCCCAGGCGCTGCAGGAAGTGCTGGGGCCGTGCATAGCCCACGCGCCGGGCGTGCTGGAGGTCTTCGTAGAACTGCTGCTCCAGCTTGGCGGCAAAACTTTCGCCATAGACCACGGCGCAGACCTCGTAGTTCAGACGGAAGCTGCGGTTGTCGAAATTGGCCGTGCCGATGATGCCCACCATGTCGTCCACCAGCATGGTCTTGGAGTGCAGCATGCTGGCGTGGTACTCGTACACCTTGACGCGGCAGGCAATCAGCTCGTCAAAGTAGGAGCGCGCCGCAGCGGTGACGATGCGCGAATCCGATTTTTCCGGCACCAGCAGGCACACGTCCACGCCGCGCAATGCGGCATTGGTGAGCGCCAGCATGGCCGCCTCGGTGGGCACGAAGTACGGCGTGGTCAACCACACGCGTTGGTGCGCGGCATGGATGGCTGCAACGTGCACGCGGTGGATGGCCTCCATGTTGCTGTCCGGGCCCGAGGTCATGATCTGCACCACCTGGTCGCCGTCGGGCAGCTCGGGCAGCAGGGCCTCCCAATCGCGGGGTTCGGTCTTGCGGTTGTAGTCCAGCGCATAGGACCAGTCCTCGAGAAACACCGTCTGCAGCCAGTTGACCACCGGCCCCTCCAGCCGCACGTGCACGTCGTGGTAGGCATCGGACTGGATGCGTTTGTCCTCCTCGTTGGTGATGTTCACGCCACCGGTGTAGCCGATGCGCCCGTCGATGACCACGATCTTGCGGTGGCTGCGGAAATTGATCACCGGCCGCACGCTCCGCCCCAGGCGTGTGGGGTGGAAAAGCGCCACCTCGCCGCCCGCGGCCTCCAGCGGCGCGTAATGCCGCCGCGCCAGGCGCTTGGAACCCAGGGCGTCCACCAGCAGGCGCACAGCCACGCCTTCGCGCGCCTTCTCACACAGCGCCGCGATCAAGCCCAGCCCGGTCTGGTCGGGCTCGAAAATGTAGTATTCCAGATGGATGTGCTGGCGCGCCTGGCGCACGGCCGCCAGGATGCTGTCGAAGGTGGCGGCGCCGCCCACCAGCAGCTCGACCCGGTCGGCGGTGCTGACGGGGAAATTCGTGGCCGCGGCCACCAGCTTGACCACCTGGTGCAGGCGCTCGGGGGCTTGCGGCACCTTCTCCTTGAGCCGCGCCATGCTGCCGCGCACGCGCGAACGGCGGCGGCTGCGCAGGCGCCGCAGACGCTGGCGCTTGAGCCGCCGTGGGCCCAGGAAGTAATAGATCACCAGCCCCAGCACCGGAATCACCGCCATTGACAGCAACCAGCTGAGCGTGGCCACCGGCGCGCGGCGCTGGAGAACGATCCACACCCCGACCACGGCCACATAGGCAGGCCAGAGGATGGACAGCAGTCCGACGACATGCTCGCGCGTCAACCAGGGTGATATCGCGTCCACATCTCCTCCTTCTGATATGGGCACAGACTGTAGCCTGCCTGCCCGGTAGCCACCGCCTTGCCGACACAAAAAAAGCCGACAGTGCGAACACTGTCGGCTTTTGGCTGCGCGCCAGACGCTCAGTCTGCAGCGGCCGCCTCTTCAGGCTCGGCGGGCTCGGACTTGGTCTCCGCCTGCGGCACGCTGCTGATCTCCAGCAGCACATCGCCCACGCCGTTGTTGGCGGCAGCATCCCAGTCCACTTCCAGGCGACCACCGTTGACCAGACGACCGAACAGCAGTTCGTCGGCCAGCGAGCGGCGGATGGTGTCCTGGATCAGGCGCTGCATCGGGCGTGCGCCCATCGAAGGATCGAAGCCCTTGGCCGCCAGATGCTTGCGCAGCTTGTCGGTGAAGGTGACTTCCACCTTCTTCTCGGCCAGCTGTTGCTCCAGTTGCAGCAGGAACTTGTCCACCACGCGCAGGATGATCTGTTCGTCCAGCGGCTTGAAGCTGACAATGGCGTCCAGGCGGTTGCGGAACTCGGGCGTGAACAGGCGCTTGATGTCGCCCATTTCGTCGCCGGGTTGGCGCTGTGTCGTGAAGCCGATGGTCGCCTTCTGCATGGTCTCGGCCCCGGCGTTCGTGGTCATGATGATGATCACGTTGCGGAAGTCGGCCTTGCGCCCGTTGTTGTCTGTCAGCGTGCCGTGGTCCATGACCTGCAGCAGCACGTTGAAGATGTCGGGGTGCGCCTTCTCGATTTCATCCAGTAGCAGCACCGAATGCGGCTTCTTGGTGATGGCCTCGGTCAGCAGACCACCCTGGTCGTAGCCCACATAGCCCGGAGGTGCACCAATCAGGCGGCTGACGGCATGGCGCTCCATGTACTCGGACATGTCGAAGCGGATCAAGTCCACCCCCAGGATGTAGGCCAGCTGCTTGGCGGCTTCCGTCTTGCCGACACCGGTCGGGCCGGAGAACAGGAAGGAGCCAATTGGCTTCTCGGGCTTGCCCAGGCCGGAGCGCGCCATCTTGACGGCGCTGGCCAGCACTTCCAGGGCCTTGTCCTGACCGAACACCACGCTCTTGAGGTCGCGCTCCAGCGTCTGCAGCTTGCTGCGGTCGTCGTTGGAGACGTTGGCAGGGGGAATCCGGGCGATCTTGGCCACAATTTCCTCAACCTCCAGGCGGCCGATCGTGCCCTTGCGCTTGCTGACTTCCATCACGCGCTGGGCGGCACCGGCCTCGTCGATCACGTCAATGGCCTTGTCGGGCAGGTGGCGGTCATTGATGTACTTGGCCGACAGCTCGGCTGCCGCCTGCAGTGCCTCGGTCGCGTACTTCACGCCGTGGTGCTCTTCGAAGCGGGGCTTAAGGCCCTTGAGGATTTCAATCGTCTCTGGGACGGTCGGCTCAACCACATCCACCTTCTGGAAGCGGCGCGACAGGGCCGAGTCCTTCTCGAAGATGCCGCGGTATTCGGTGAACGTGGTGGCGCCAATGCACTTGAGCTGGCCGCTGGACAGAGCTGGCTTGAGCAGGTTGGACGCATCCAGCGTGCCACCCGAGGCCGCACCGGCACCGATCAGGGTGTGGATCTCGTCGATGAACAGGATGGCATTGGGCTTTTCCTTGAGGGTCTTGAGCACACCCTTGAGGCGTTGCTCGAAGTCGCCGCGGTACTTGGTACCCGCCAGCAGCGCGCCCATGTCCAGCGAATAGACCACGGCTTCGGACAGCACTTCGGGCACCGTGCCCTCGGTGATGCGCCAGGCCAGGCCCTCGGCAATCGCGGTCTTGCCCACGCCGGCCTCACCCACCAGCAGCGGGTTGTTCTTGCGGCGGCGGCACAGGATCTGGATGGTGCGCTCGACCTCATAGTCACGGCCGATCAGCGGGTCGATCTTGCCATCCTTGGCCGCCTGGTTCAGGTTCAGCGTGTACTGCTCCAGCGGCGACGCCTTCTCGGAACGCTCGTTGCCCATGGATGCTTCTTCGCCCTCCATGCCGTTGTCGGACTTGGCGGGCTCGGGCGGATCGCTCTTGCGGATGCCGTGGGCGATGTAGTTCACCACGTCCAGGCGCGTCACCCCCTGCTGGTGCAGGTAGTAGACGGCGTGGGAGTCCTTCTCGCCAAAGATGGCGACCAGCACGTTGGCGCCTGTCACCTCTTTCTTGCCGTTGCCGGTGGACTGCACGTGCATGATCGCGCGCTGGATCACCCGCTGGAAACCCAGCGTGGGCTGCGTGTCGACCTCTTCCGTGCCGGCGACCTGGGGGGTGTTGTCCTTGATGAAGTTGCTCAGAGAGGCACGCAGGTCATCAATGTTGGCGGAGCAGGCGCGCAGGACATCGGACGCACTGGGGTTGTCCAGCAGGGCCTGCAGCAGGTGCTCCACGGTTATGAATTCGTGACGTTGTTGACGCGCTTCAACAAACGCCATGTGCAAGCTGACTTCCAGTTCTTGGGCAATCATGCGTTCGCTCCTTTGTGCTTGCGGGTTACTTGACTGACTTGGTAGGTCGGGGCAATTGCCATTTATTCAATAGGCTCGCTGACAGCTTGCAACGGATGTCCCGCCTGCTGGGCTGCTTGCATCACCTGGTCCACCTTGGTGGCTGCAATGTCCCTGGAATAAACGCCACACACGCCCCGTCCATCCAGATGGATTTTGAGCATGATTTGCGTCGCCTGTTCCCGGTCTTTGCCAAAGAATTCCTGTAACACCACGATCACGAACTCCATCGGTGTGAAGTCGTCATTCAGCATGACTACTTGGTACATCGGGGGTGGCGCCAGCTTTTGCGTGCGCCGCTCCAGCACCACGGCCTGGTCATCGTCCTCCCGAGAGATGGGGTCAGGCGAGGCGGGGCGGTGCGGGATTGGTGGGGTAGCCATGAATTTCATTCTAGCGATCTGCCCAAGCTCATTCTTCCTGGGCTGAGTTGGGACCGATTAGGGATATTTCAAGAAACATCATGTAGGACACTGCAAGCTGCAGGCCTACATGGGGTCTGAGGAGGAACTGCCTCAAGCGTTGCGCCACACCAGTTGGCAGCTGGCCGTGCCGACTTCGGCGCGCCATGCCGCCAGGGCCGCATCGCTGGGGTAGAACTTGTGCTGCTCGCCCAGATCGACTTCGGCCAAGGCCGTCATGCCGTCAGCTTCGCAGCGCACGCCCAGGCGCACGCGCAGGCCGCGCCGCAGTTCGCCCTCCGGCGTGACCTCGCGCTGTGCCGGGAACTCCCGCAGCAGGCGCTGCACATCCGGCAGCTTGTGGGCGGCATCCACCTGCAGATAGCGCGCAAAGCGGCAGCGCGCATCGGCCAGGCTGAACACGTTCTGCGCCTTGATGCGCAGGCCGCCACTGAAGTGGTCGTGCTGCACGCGGCCGCTGAGCACTACGAACTCGTCATCCTTGAGCAGATCACTGTGCGCATTCAGCGTGGCCTCGTCCACCGAGGCTTCCAGCACCGCAGTCTTGTCGTCCAGCTTGAACAGGCACAGCTTGCCGCGCTGGCCGTTGATCACGCGCAGGTCGCTCACGATACCGGCCAGCAACTGCGGCTCGCGGCTGTCGCCCAGCTCGCTCAGCGGGGTGCGCAGGAAATTGCGCACCTCGTGCTCCACCTCGTCGAACAGGTGGCCCGACAGGTAAAAACCCACCGCCAGCTTTTCCTGCGTCAGGCGCTCCTTGACGCCCCAGGGTAGGACTTCGGCCAAAGCGGGTTCCTGGTTGCTGGAGCCCTGGGCATCGTCGCCCATCATGTCGAACAGGCCGCCCTGGTTGGCATTCGCCAGCTGGGCGTTCGCGTACTCGAACGCATGGTCGACCGAGGCCACCAGGGCCGCGCGGTCCAGGTGGATGCTGTCGAAGGCCCCTGCCTTGATCAGGGCCTCCAGCGTGCGCTTGTTCAGCTTGCTGCGGTCCACGCGCGCACAGAAGTCGCACAGGCTCTTGAAGGGTCCCTTGACATGTCCGTCCGGACCCACGCCCTGGCCTTCGCGCGCGGCGATGATGGCTTCGATCGCCTGCTGGCCCGTGCCCTTGATCGCGCCCAGGCCATAGCGGATGACCTGGTCCGTGACGGGCTCAAAGCGGTACATGCCGCGGTTGACGTCGGGCATCTCGAAGCTCATGCCCATCTTCAGGGCATCTTCGTACAGCACCTTGAGCTTGTCGGTGTTGTCCATTTCCACGGTCATATTCCCGCAGAAGAACTCCGCCGTGTAGTGCACCTTGAGCCAGGCGGTGTGGTAGGCCAGCAGCGAATAGGCGGCCGCGTGCGACTTGTTGAAGCCGTAACCCGCGAATTTCTCCATCAGATCAAACACTTCACCGGCCTTGTGCTCATCGATGCCCTGCTTGGCCGCGCCCTCGCAGAAGGTGGCACGGTGCTTGACCATTTCCTCCACCTTCTTCTTGCCCATGGCCCGGCGCAGCAAGTCGGCGCCGCCCAGCGAGTAACCGCCCAGCACCTGGGCCGTCTGCATCACCTGCTCCTGGTAGACCATGATGCCGTAGGTTTCGGCCAGCACCTGCTCCACCAGCGGGTGCGGGTACTCGATCTCTTCGCGGCCGTGCTTGCGCGCCACGAAGGACGGGATCAGGTCCATGGGGCCGGGACGGTACAGCGCGTTCAGCGCGATCAGGTCTTCCAGGCGCGACGGCTTGGCATCGCGCAACATGCCCTGCATGCCGCGCGATTCAAACTGGAACACGGCCTCGGTCTTGCCCTCCTGGAACAGCTTGTAGGTCGGGTAGTCGTCCAGCGGGATTTCCTCGAAGCGGAAGTGCTCCTGGCCCTTGTGACGCTTCATGATGAACTCGCGCGCGATCTCCAGGATGGTCAGCGTGGCCAGGCCCAAGAAGTCGAACTTCACCAGGCCAATCTGCTCCACGTCGTCCTTGTCGAACATCGCCACGGCCGAATCGCTGCCCGGCTGCTGGTACAAGGGGCAAAAATCCGTCAGCTTGCCCGGTGCGATCACCACACCCCCGGCGTGCATGCCGATGTTGCGGGTCATGCCTTCGAGCTTTTGCGCCAGCTCGATCAGGTTCTTGACGTCTTCCTCCTGCTCGATGCGCTGCGCCAGCACGGGCTCCGCCTCGATCGCATAGGTGTACTTGTCGCCCTCCTTCTTGGGATTGGGCGGGTACTTCAGCGTGACATGCAGGCCCGGCTTGTTCGGGATCAGCTTGGAGATGCCGTCACAGAAGGTGTAGCTCATGTCCATGGCCCGGCCCACGTCGCGGATCACCGCCCGTGCGGCCATGGTGCCGAAGGTCGCGATCTGGCTGACCGCATTGCGGCCGTAGCGGTCCTTCACGTAGTCGATCACCCGGTCGCGGTTGGCCTGGCAAAAGTCCACGTCGAAGTCGGGCATGGAAACCCGCTCGGGGTTCAGGAAACGTTCAAACAGCAAGTTGTAATGGATGGGATCCAGGTCCGTGATCTGGAGCACATAGGCCACCAGCGAGCCCGCCCCCGAGCCACGGCCCGGGCCCACCGGGCAGCCGTTGTTCTTGGCCCAGTTGATGAAGTCCGCCACGATCAGGAAGTAGCCGGGAAAGCCCATCTTCAAAATGATGCCCAGCTCAAACTCCAGACGTTCCACGTACTGCGGGCGCTTGGCGTTGCGCACGGCGACATCGGGGAACAGCAGCACCAGGCGCTCTTCCAGCCCCTCGAACGAGGCATGGCGGAAGTAGTCCGTGATCGACATGCCGTTCGGCGTGGGGAAGTCCGGCAGGAAATACTTGCCCAGCAGCAGGGAGACGCTGCAGCGGCGGGCGATTTCCACCGTGTTCTCGATGGCCGAGGGAATGTCGGCGAACAGCTGCTCCATGTCGGCGCTGCTCTTGAAATACTGCTCCCGCGTGAACCGGCGCACCCGCTTGGGGTTGCCCAGCACCTCGCCTTCGGAAATGCACACCCGCGTTTCGTGGGATTCGTAATCCGCAGGCTTGTAGAACTGGATCGGGTGCGTGGCCACCACTGGCAGGTGCAGGCGCGCCGCCAACTGCACAGTCTGCATCACCAGCTTTTCATCCTCGCTGCGCCCGGCGCGCTGCAACTCCAGGTAAAAGCGGTGCGGGAACATGCTCGCCAGCTGCAGCGCCATGTCCGCCGCGCCCTGGGAGTCCCCCCGCAGCAAGGCCTGACCGATCGGCCCGGCGTTCGCCCCGGACAGCAGCAGCAGGCCCTCGCCCAGCTCCTGCAACCACTCCCATTTGAAAAACGGCTGCGCCTGGACCTTGGAGACATTGCCGGTCCAGCCCCGCGCCAGAATTTCCGACAGGTTGTGGTAGCCATGCTGGCTTTGCACCAGCACCAGCACCCGGCTCGTGGGCCCGCCCGCCAGCCCCTCCATGTTGAGCTCCGCGCCCAGGATGGGCTTCACGCCTTTGCCCCGGCCGGCCTTGTAGAACTTCAGCGCCCCGAACAGGTTGTTCAGATCGGTAATGGCCAGCGCGGGCTGGCTGTCCGCCGCCGCAGCGTTGATAACGTCATTGATACGACAAGTTCCATCGACGACGGAGAACTCGGTGTGCAGGCGCAAGTGAACAAACATATGGGGCAGATTGTAGAAAAAGACGGAGCCTCCTTGACCAAGCCACCGCCATGCCCACAGCCATTCACGGAGGCCACGCGCTTTCGGGAGACCAGATTTAGCCCTATACAATGCACCTCACATTACGGATTGCGGGCTGTCCCTGGGCGGCCCGACTCGGAACTCGTTTCAACTTCTGCCCGAAAGCTGTTTGTCATGCTGCGTATTTCACGACCTGTTCTTGCTGCTGCGTTTGCAGCCGGCCTGCTGGCTGGTTGCTCTTCGACCAAAGAAGACCCCACAGCAAACTGGTCCCCCGATCGCATCTACACCGAGGCCCGGGACGAAGCCACGGCCGGCGCCTTCGACAAGGCCGTGCCGCTGTTCGAAAAGCTGGAAGGTCGCGCTGCAGGCACCCCGCTGGCCCAGCAGGCCCAGATCGAGAAGGCCTACGCCCAGTACAAGGCCGGTGAAAAAGAGCAGGCCCATGCCACGCTGGACCGCTTCATCCGCCTGCACCCCACCAGCCCCGCCATCGACTACGCGCTGTACCTCAAGGGTCTGGTGAACTTCAACGACAACCTGGGCATGTTCGCCTGGCTGTCGCGCCAGGACCTGTCCGAGCGCGACCAGAAGGCTGCCAAGGACTCCTACGAGTCCTTCCATGAGCTGACCAGCCGCTTCCCGGCTTCGCGCTACGCCCCCGATGCCCGCCAGCGCATGACCTACATCATCAACTCGCTGGCGCAGTACGAGGTGCACGTGGCCCACTACTACTACAACCGTGGTGCCTATGTGGCTGCGATCGCCCGCGCCCAGAGCGCGCTGGCCGACTACCAGGGCGTGCCCGCCAGCCAGGAAGCGCTGGACATCCTCGTCAACTCCTACGACAAGCTGGGCATGAACGACCTGCGCGACGACGCCAAGCGCGTGCGCGAAGCCAACTTTGCGAATGCGCCCGACGCCACCAAGACCACCCAGAAAAAAGGCCCCTGGTGGAAACTCTGGTGATGACCTGGGTGGACCGCCCAGCGCACCACCCTTTTTTCACTGGAAATTTTTGCGCATTTGCCCGGAAGGCACTTAGAAAGCTGCTATAGTTTGTGCTTCGAACAAACACAGGCGCGTAGCTCAGTTGGTTAGAGCACCACCTTGACATGGTGGGGGTCGTTGGTTCGAATCCAATCGCGCCTACCAAATACCGCAAGCCCAACCAGCTTGCCCCAATGCCCGCTACCACGCGGGCATTTTGCTTTTCGGGCTCCCCATTGACGGCTGCGGAGCAAGCAGACGGCGCACAGCCGGGCACCGCGCAGCTGCCCGTCAGACCTCCTCGACCGGCGATGCCCCCTCAGCCAACCGGCCCAGGGCCTGGCGCCAGGCCGCGGCCGAACCAATCCGGTGCATCGCCGGCAAGGCCTGGACGAGCCGCCGGCCATAGGCCTTGGTGCGCAGGCGCACATCGGCCACCACCAGGATGCCGCGGTCGGTTTCACGCCGGATCAGGCGGCCCGCGCCCTGCTTCAAGGCCATGGCCGCCTCCGGCAGCATGTAGTCGGCAAAGGGGCTGCGCCCCACGGCCTCCAGCTGGCGCGTACGCGCCTCCACCAGCGGATCGTCCGGCGGCGGAAATGGCAGCTTGTCGATCACCACCAGCTGCAGCGCATCGCCCGGAATATCCACCCCCTCCCAGAAGGTCGACGAGGCCACCAGCACGCAACCGCGCCCCTGGACAGTGCCAGCGCGAAAGCGCTCCATCAGCACATGCTTCGGGCTTTGCCCCTGGACCAGCACATCCACCGGCTCCAGCAGGCCCAAGCGCTGCTGCAGGTGCTGGCCAATGCTGTCCAGCGCCTTGAGCGTGGTGGTCAGCACCAGCGTGCGCCCGCCCAGCGCCAGAGCCCCTTCGGCCGCCAGCTGCGCCACGGCGGCGCTGTGGGCGGCCTGCTGCGCGGGCTCGGGCATGTCTTCGGGCACGTACAGCACCGCCTGCCGGGCATAGTCGAAGGGGCTGTCCACCTTGAGCACCTGGGCCGAGCGCAGGCCGCAGGTTTCCGCGAACCAGCGCAGGTCCGCGTCATCCCCCAGCGTGGCCGAGGTGAAGATCCAGGCGCGGGGTGCCGCCGGCGGCGTGCCCCCCTCTTCCTGCGCCTCGGGTTCCATGTGCGCGCGCATCAGCCGCGCAATGCTCAGCGGCGACTCCATCAGCTTCAGGTGCTGGCGCGTCACTTCCAGCCAGCGCACGGCGTCATCGGGCACCGGCTGGGCAAAGCTGGCCAGCTGGGACAGCAGGCGCGCACCGCGCTCGTACAGCGGCAGCAGGGCGCGGGCGGTTTCCGCCACCTTGGCCAAGGCCAGCAGCAGCGCGCGCAGGGCCTGGCCCACGGCATGCAGCCCCTGGCGCCAGCTGGCCTCAGGCAAGTCTTCCGGCGCCACGCCCAGCCAGCGCAGACGACTGCCGGACGGGCATGCACCCCCGACGGCACGCCAGGCATTGATGGCCTGCTCCAGCTGCGCCAGCAGCTGCATCCAGTCGGCCAGCCCGCGCGCATGCAGGGTCACATCGGCCAGCACATCCTTGATATAGCCCTGCAGCTGGCGCGTGCCCAGGGTCCAGCCGGCAAACTGGATGCCGGTTTCATTGAGCTGGTGAGCCTCGTCCAGCACCACGACGCCGGCCGAGGGCAGCAACTGCGCCACGCCGGAATCGCGCACCTCCATGTCGGCAAAGAACAGGTGGTGATTGACCACGCACACATCGGCGGCCAGGGCCTGGGCGCGTGCGGTGTTGACGTGGCACTGCTCCCAGTGGGCGCAGGCGCTGCCCACGCAGTTGTCCTTGGTCGACGTCACCATGGCCGCGACGGTAGAGTTTTCCACCCAGCCCGGCAGCTCGGCCAGATCACCGCTGCGGGTGCCGTGCGACCAGTCCTGCACCCGCGCCACGGCGCGCAGCACCTGCGGGTCCAGCGGCACCCGGCTTTGGTGCACCTGGCCCAGGCGGTGCAAGCACAGGTAGCTGGAACGCCCCTTGAGCCGCGCCACCCGCAGGGGCAGGCCCAGGGCCTGGACCAGGCGCGGCACATCGCGCAGGAACAGCTGGTCCTGCAGCGCCTTGGTGGCCGTGGAAATGAGCACCCGCTGGCCGCTGAGCAGGGCTGGCACCAGGTAGGAGAAAGTCTTGCCGACGCCGGTGCCCGCCTCGACCACCAGCACGCCGCCGTCTTCCACGGTGCGCGCCACGGCCAGGGCCATGGCCGTCTGGCCAGGGCGTGGGCGAAAGTGCGGCTCTGCACGCGCCAGCCAGCCATCCTGGACAAAGGCGGCGGCCACTTGGTCGTGCAGGTTCAGGGGCAGCAAGGTGTTTTCAATAAAAAGTGAGCTGGTTGCGCAGGTTTTGTAGGCGAATCACCTATAAAACCATGTGAAACGCGCGATAGGCTTGCGCCAACAGCTCCTCTTTTTTAGGGCTGCGGCAAGCCCTTGGGAGTGGGCAAGGGTTCGCCACGGCGCGGTTCTGCGCCACGGGCGCGGCGCGCCTCGGCCGCCTTTTGCTTGTCCTGCAGCGCCTGCACGCGCTGGGCGCGCTCGGCCTCGGACTTGGCCTCGCGCTCGGCCACCCCGGCGG
>NZ_JAZHFR010000280.1:0-240 GCF_036541385.1 Comamonas sp. GCA5
CGGTGGCGGCCGTGTAGATACGGCGCAGGTCGGCGGCCACCTCCTTTCTTCGCTTCCAGGACACGTAGTTCAGGCTGTGGCGCACCATGTGAACGATGCACAGCTGCACCACCGCCTTGGGGAACACCGCTTCAATCGCTTCGGGGAAACCTTTGAGCCCGTCGACACAGGCAATGAAGATGTCCTGCACGCCCCGGTTGCGCAGTTCGGTCACCACCTGCAGCCAGAACTTGGCACCCT
>NZ_JAZHFR010000281.1:0-240 GCF_036541385.1 Comamonas sp. GCA5
AAAGCCCCGTATATGACCGCTGAGGACTGGAAAGCGATGTGGGGCTACTTCGTGCGCTTACTGCGTCAAGCTGACATCGATTTTCAGTATGTGGCTGTGTTGGAGCGTCATCCCTCGAACCTGAGCATCTGCATATGCATGTGGCTTGGCGTGGAAAGGGGTTTGTTAACTACAACATGCTGCGGCGCTTTTGGCATATGGCCATCGGGAAGCACCGAGGATTCAAGGTATCGCGCGTGC
>NZ_JAZHFR010000282.1:0-240 GCF_036541385.1 Comamonas sp. GCA5
AGCGCGGCTTCGATGTGCACGCCGTCGACCGCTTCGGCCACGATGCGCGCTACCCCGTCACCGACTGTTGATTTCCACGCAGAACTGACCCGCAATTTCCATCTCAAACTGACCCACCCTTGGCTTGAGCCGTAAGGCTCAAGATGTGGATAAGGTTTTGTTTCTCTCCTTCTTTGTGGACGGTTGTTGGACTGCACTGCTGTGCTTGAAGCGGTAGCTATCGTTGCCTGTTTCCAGAAT
>NZ_JAZHFR010000283.1:0-240 GCF_036541385.1 Comamonas sp. GCA5
ACCGTCCACAAAGAAGGAGAGAAACAAAACCTTATCCACATCTTGAGCCTTACGGCTCAAGCCAAAGGGTGGGTCAGTTTGAGATGGAAATTGCGGGTCAGTTCTGCGTGGAAATCAACATACAGGGAGCCAAAGCAGTGGTGCTCACGGGCAAATACAACCTCGACCCTATCTCCCAATGGGCCATAGCATTGAGGCAGCGCAGTGGATGGCAAAAGGCTGTCGTGGCTCTTGCTAATA
>NZ_JAZHFR010000284.1:0-240 GCF_036541385.1 Comamonas sp. GCA5
ACCAAGCTTGATCCATTTGCCTGCAAGCTGTCTGGCTGGTTGCGCACAGAAGCCAATCGCTCTCGCAAGCAGCGGCGCACGATCAAGCAGATGTTTCTGGACTTGCAGGCATTGGGCTACAGAAGTGGTTCCAGTTTTTTGAACAGCTAGCTAAGCGAGATCTTTCCCCGTAAAAATGACCTGACAACAGGCCGAACCTGGAGAGATCTATGACCATCAAATCCCGACGCAAGCACAGCC
>NZ_JAZHFR010000285.1:0-240 GCF_036541385.1 Comamonas sp. GCA5
CAGCAGGCCAGACAGCAGTTCTTCGGGTACGTCGTGTTTCTTGGTGTTCATAGTGTTTACGGACAGGCCGGCTTGCGCCGGCTGTTGATTGGCCGTTTACACAAAATTTTGCACACCCTCCTTCTTGCCACGCCTTGCGCCTTCCAGGCCCAGCTTGCGCATCAGTCGTTGTACGGTGCAGCGGGCAATGGGTAAGCCCTCTCGGTGCATCTGCTTCCAGACTTTGACCGTCCCATAAAC
>NZ_JAZHFR010000286.1:0-240 GCF_036541385.1 Comamonas sp. GCA5
GTACGTTTCCATTCGCTACACAGAACGTTTAGAGGAAGCTGGCCTGATGCCTTCGGTGGGTAGCACTGGAGATTCCTACGACAACGCCTTGGCCGAAACCATCAACGGTTTGTACAAAACGAGGGTGTGCAAAATTTTGTGTAAACGGCCAATCAACAGCCGGCGCAAGCCGGCCTGTCCGTAAACACTATGAACACCAAGAAACACGACGTACCCGAAGAACTGCTGTCTGGCCTGCTG
>NZ_JAZHFR010000287.1:0-239 GCF_036541385.1 Comamonas sp. GCA5
CGGTGGCGGCCGTGTAGATACGGCGCAGGTCGGCGGCCACCTCCTTTCTTCGCTTCCAGGACACGTAGTTCAGGCTGTGGCGCACCATGTGAACGATGCACAGCTGCACCACCGCCTTGGGAACACCGCTTCAATCGCTTCGGGGAAACCTTTGAGCCCGTCGACACAGGCAATGAAGATGTCCTGCACGCCCCGGTTGCGCAGTTCGGTCACCACCTGCAGCCAGAACTTGGCACCCT
>NZ_JAZHFR010000288.1:0-239 GCF_036541385.1 Comamonas sp. GCA5
CTCACTCCTCTTGGCGATCTGCACCGTCACGTGCTCGCCCACAATCTCCTGCACACCCTGCTCAAAAGGCTTGCCGGTGTAGCCGCTGTCGCACAGCACACTTTGCACTCGGCCCAGGTTGGGCTTGCAGCGCTTGAGCGCCTGCAGTGCCCCTTTGCGATCCGTCACCTCAGCCGTGGTCACCGCTATGGCATGCGGCAAGCCCTGGGCATCCACCGCGATGTGGCGCTTGATGCCCG
>NZ_JAZHFR010000289.1:0-239 GCF_036541385.1 Comamonas sp. GCA5
GCAAGGCATGGGGCTAGACGCACGAATGATCGCTGCGGCCTTGGTTGCTCCATATCGCATGCAAGGCAAAGGCGGCAAGAATGATGCCAATGATGCGGCTGCCATCTGCGAAGCTGCCAGCGGGCGTGTCCGAATTTTTGTGTAAACGGTTCGGACTTCAATTGACGGAGATGCGGTCTCCGAACTCAATGGTAAAGCGGGTCAGCGCAGCCTTCCAATCCCGGATGGGCATGGTCCAC
>NZ_JAZHFR010000028.1:0-43476 GCF_036541385.1 Comamonas sp. GCA5
GTATGACTGGCATCGTGCACCGTAGTGCGATGACGCCACTTGCGCACCGTGTCCAGGCCAATGCCGTATTGCTGGGCCAACTCCCGGTCAGTGCTACTGGCTTGCTGCAATGCACGTCGTGTAGCAGGCGTGGTCGTTGCGTTCTTGTGTAGAGCAATCAACATAGCGGCTCCTTGGAAGACGATTGCCATGTTGCCACAACAGCCTGCAGCACTTGTCTGCTATGGAGCAACGTGCGCTTGGTTGTAAGCAGCCAATCATCCGGGACATGAAATCTAAGGCTTGGAGTCATATCGAACTGAAGAGGCCTGCTATGACAGGGTTGAATCGACCAGCTTTTCCGAAACGGCTTTCGGGCAATGAGCAGCCCGCTGAAGAAGCCTTGGTTCAATGACGGCCCTGGGCATCCGCCGTTAATGTCATTGGTGGGTTGAAGGACCGCAACCCGCCTCGAACCCGACATTGGCACCGATGGCGCTTGCATGCTGCATATGACCCAATTCATTGAGCCGGCCCATCACGTGTGTCTGCGCAATCACAACGGACTGGTTGCAACCGCTGGCGGAGTGTCTCGCAGTGCGATGCATTTTTGGCGTGAAGCACAGATCTGACAGGCGTCATGCGCTATGGTTTTGATGGGTGGGCTGCCTGCCTGCGCGTTGTGAGCGGGCGTCCCCGCTACGCACGGTTGGTCTGGCCTTGCACCGGGAGCGCAAGGCATGCACCATGGGCGCAGGCCGCATGGGCCGCATGGGCCGCATGGCCCGCATGGGCCGCACGGGCCGCATGAAATTACAGATGACAAGGAGTTTGCACATGTCCATCCCTTCCAAACCCTGGGCGCTGCCGATCGCGTCGGCGCTGGACCCTCGCCTGTCGCAGGTGCTGGAGTACTGGCTGGGGGCGGAGCTGCCCACCAACGCCAGTGCGCAGACGCGCCAGGCCCTGTGGTTCACCAAGTCGGAAGAGGTGGACGAGGAAATCCGCCACCTGTTTGGCGCGGTGCTGCAGGAGGCGCTGGCCGGCAAGCTGGACGGCGAGGGGCTGGAGTCCCCGCTGGGCTGGCTGGCGCTGCTGATCGTGCTGGACCAGTTCACGCGCAACGCCTACCGCGGCACGCCCAAGAGCTTTGCCGGTGATGCCAAGGCGCTGGCGCTGGCCTTGCAGGGGATTGACCGGGGCTGGGACCAGGATCCCAGCATCCCGGAGATGGCGCGCATTTTTGTCTATCTGCCGCTGGAGCATGCCGAGAACTTGGCGATGCAGGAGAGCAGCGTGGTGGCCTTCGAAGAGCTGCAGCGCAACGCGCCGCCGCAGTTGCGCGAGTTTTCCAGGTCACGCTGGACTATGCGCACAAGCACCGCGAGGTGATTGCGCAGTACGGACGCTTCCCGCACCGCAACCCCATCCTGGGGCGCGAGAGCACGGCGGCCGAGAAGGCCTATCTGAGCCAGCCGGGCGCGGGGTTCTGAGAGGGGGCGGTAGCACCCGCGGTGTCGGTCAACACTGCGGTGGCACCTGCACCTGCACCTGCACCTGCACCTGCACCTGCACCTGCACCTGCACCTGCACCTGCACCTGCAATCCTGGGACTGTCTGTGCGGCATGCTGGGCAGGCCAAGATTGCCGTGCGCCTGGTTTCGCATGCTTGGGGGATGGCCTGGGCATTCCCCGTCCGATGGCTTTGATGCGGTGGCTGGCCCCTGGCGGGGGCATGCAGCCCGATGCCCAAGGCCGGATGGGGAAAATCCTCTGCGCAAGTAGCCCTGGTTACAGGACCTGCACCGTTGGTGAGGTACTGACGACCATGCAGCCGCAGTCAGTGGCAGCACCCACGGCGGTGACGGTCACACCTGCGGCCAGCCACACGCGCCGATGGCTGAAAAAATCTAACGGGGTGGAATCGGCTGCCGCGCGGTGCCTGCCGCTGTCTTAACAGACATGGCGGCTGAAATGGTGACGCGAGCGCTGTCCCGCGAAAACCCAGGCGTTGCATGCGCAAATCCTGCATTCCACGCCTGCCAGTTCCGGCAGGCACCGCGATGCGGCAAGCCGGAAAGCAATCGAGCTTGGGGGCATGTGCCTGGCTGTGCGATGTGCGACGGGCGCGCCCATTTTTGCCTTTTTGGGCAGTGCAGCTTGTAGATACTGCGCTACCAGCTATCTTTTTTCGAGAAGTCTCAGTCTTTGGTGGGACGGCGGCCGGTCAGGGACCAACCGGCGTGCATGTTGTTCTTGTCGTTCTCGTATTCCCAGTTGGTGCCGCAGCGCTCGCAGACGTAGCGGGTGACGGTGACCATGCCGGTGGCGCGTTCGCGCTTGTAGTTGCTGCCCTGGGCCAGCTCGACGTGGCCGGGGGCTTTGCGCCAGTTGCGCTGGATGCCGGCGCAGGCATCGCACATTTCGATTTTTTTGAGTTCGCTCTGGCGCTGTGGATCTTGGGTCATGGTGTTCTTTTCGGCGGGCACGCAGGGCGTGCAGGGGGCATCACTGTACCTAAATCAGGCGGACGGTGTGCTGGCGGGTGGGATGGCGTGGTGGTAGGGCAGGGTACCGGCCATCGAGTGGGTCCGATTTGGTCTGCGTCTGGCACGCCTTTTGGCTGGAGAGGTCGTGCGGGGCGCAGGCCGTGCACAGTGTCTGCACCGAGGCACCGACGGTGTGGCGCTGGGTGAGGCACGCCACCTGCCGGGCGCTGAAGGCTGGCCCTTGCACCTGCCCCAAGCGGCCAGTGCGGTGCTCTGGCAGACGCTGGCCGCGTGGGACATGCGCGGCATGGGTTGGGGGGCATGTCCCACCGCTGTACCGCCCCCGGGCGTGGGCGCGGCAGGGGCACGGGGTCAGAACTGCATGCGTGCGCCCAGCTTCCAGGTGCGCTCGAACTGCACGGGGTAGATGGCGTCGTCGCGCACCCAGATGCCGTTCTTGCGGTCCAGTAGGTTGCTGACGCCCACGTACATGTCCAGGTGCTTGTCCAGCTGGTGGCGGTAGGTCAGGTCCGTGCTCTGGAAGGCTTTTTGCCGTTGGGCGTTGTTGTTGTCAAAGTCGCCCGCGGCCCAGGTGCTGCTGCGCCAAGTGTGCGACAGGTGCAGGTTGCCACGCTCCGCGACGCGCAGGTTGAGGCCCAGCACCACGCTGTGGCGCGAGACGCCCGGCAGCTCCTTGCCATCGAAAGCGCCGCCGCCGTCGTTCTCGCGGTCGATGATGGCGCGTGTCCAGGCGTAGTTGATGTGGCCGGACAGCCGCGGGGTGATCTGCACGCGGTCCTGCAGCTCCAGGCCGTACTTGTGGGATTGGTCGATGTTGGTGTTGATGCCGGAGAACGGACCGGTCTCGAAGTAGTAGATCTCGTTCCAGAGCTTGGCGTAGAAGGCCGACAGTTTCAGGCGGTGGCGTGCCGTCTGGTGGTTGGCGCCCACAGTCAGTGTGCGCGCCTTGGCGGGTTCGATGAAGCCGTTGAAGGCGGTGACGGGCGAGCCCGAGCTCCAGTCGGTGAAGAAGAAACGATCCACGTCCGGGGTGACGAAGGCATCGCTGTAGTTCGCAAACAGTGCCAGTTGCGGCGACAGGCGGTGGTTGGCCCCCAGCTCCCACGAGGTCAGACGCTGCTCAGATTGCAGGGACTGGCCGCTGAGCGGGCTGTGGCGGTAGGTGACTTCCTCGCGGCGGATGCCGGCGGAGAGGGTGAGGGCCTCCAGCATGTACTGCCCCTGCAGGAACAGGCCGCGGTTGTGCTTGGTGGTGCTGCCGGATTGCGTGCGCTGGCCATCGAAGTTCTGATAACCCGCATTCAGGATCAGCGCGTCGTGCTGGAACTGCGCTGCCACTTCGTTGGACACGTAGCGGTACTGGGCGGGCGTAGAGTTGGGGTACCGCGAGGACTTGTCCTCATCGTTGTGGCGGGCCGACAGCTTCCACTGGCGGTTCACGCGGTACTCGGCGCCTAGGCTCCAGTGGTCGCTTTGCAGCTTCTGCTGGATGTAGGGGTAGGGGTCTCCGGTGTACATGCCGGGGTTGGCGTTGAACTGTGCCTGCGTCAGCGGATTCGGGTAGCGCGTGTCGATGTGCGAGGCGCCAGCCTCCATGTCCAGGCTCAGGCCTTCCACCGGCTTGAGGGCACCGGCCACACGCCAGGTGTTGCCTTCCGACTGGTCCCGGTGGCCCGTGGGGTCGGGGCTGCTGAATCCGTTCACATGGCTGTGGTCCAGGGTGGCCGACAGATCGAAGCGCTCGCGGACCAGGCCTGCCGAGGCGATGGCGCCGCGCTGCCCGTGGTCGCCCGCATAGGTTTCCAGGCTGACGCCGCTGCGCGGCTTGGTGTAGATCTGGATCGTGCCGGCGGTGGCGCCGTCACCGAACATCACGGCACCGCTGCCCTTGGTGATTTCGATGCGCTCGATGTCGCTGAGCGAGATCGAGCCGATGAGCTGTGGGATGGAGTCGATGTTGTTGAGGCGGCGGCCATCGACCGAGATCACCAGGTTCTGGAAGCCGTCATTGCCATAGCCCCGCATGCTGATCTGCGGGGTGTAGCGGTTGCCGTAGCTGGGGCTGATCTGCAGCGAGCTTTGCTGCGCCAGATAGTCGAACAGCGAATGCGCGCCCGAGCGCTCGATGTCGCTGCGGGTGTGCACCTCGGACGCATAGGGCGCATCCTGGTCGTGCATGTCGATGCGTGTGGCCGAGACCACGATGGGCTCGCTGAGGCTGGACTGGGCGCTGCCAGGGGCCGCCAGCAAGGACAGGGCGGTTCCCACAGCCAGGGAACATGGGGAAGGACGGGAGGGCATGGACATCACTCATCAGGCCGCGATCCTGCGTCCCCGCAGGCGGCGGTGTTGCGTACATGGATGCACCGCGTTCGGTGAAGGGGGCTGCTGAAGGCAGCCAACATGCCGCACTCGTCGCTGCCACCCCGCAGCGCATCCGACTCTGTACGTTTCGGCCGGTCTCCGGGCTGGTGCGTTGGTCCGGTTGACCGGACATGTGGAACGCCTTCCCAGGACGTTGTCGTCCCAGTGGCACTGCTTCCACAGACTCGCACTTACCGTTGCGGGGGCAGCACAGGCATTGCATCCATTGGGGAATGGCGCGCACCTGTTTCCCGTTTAACCCAGGGCGTGACCGACCTGGGCACCGATAACGTGGTCACCGCCTCTTGGGAGGCAGTGGACGGCGATGATACCGGGCTTCCCGCCCGCACGGGTTGCGCGGCGCAGGTGCCCGCAGCGCTGGGACGTGCATCCAGGCTGTGGTGTGACAGGGGATATGCTGATAGTTGGTGCTTGCACTGTGTGGGTGCACCTGCGGCATCGCCCACACGCACGGAGCCTGTGGCGTTGGGTGTGTGTCCAGCGCGCTCAGCGCGAATGCACCACGCTGGCGTCGATCTCGCCATACACGGTGATGCCGCTGCCGCTGCGGGCGCTGGTGTCCGAGGGCTGGTAGTACTGCGCGCGCTGGGCGCAGCCACCCAGGGCCAGTGCAAGGCACAAGGCGGTGGCGCAAAGGGTCATGGTTTTCATGGGCAACTCCTGGTCCAAGGCTAAGGCCTGGGCGGCCGGTTCACGTAAGCAGTGGTAAGTGTGGGCCGGGCCGCCGGCTGGGTCCAGGCCATGCGCGGCGTGCAGGGAACCCCTTAGAAGGGGATGCGGACGTTGGCCACGGCGTTGGTGTAGCGGTAGCTGACACTGCTGCCGATGATGGAAGACGCATGGTCCCGGCTGGTGGCAAAACCCAGTTTCCACTGGATGGCGGCACGGTGCGGGGCGGACAGGTACAGGCCGACGTGCCACAGGCGCTGGCCTTCGCCTTCGATGTATTGGCGGCCCAGGTCGGCGTGTGTGCTGAGGACCACCTGGTCGTTGAGGGCTTTTTTCCACATCAGGCCCAGCGCAGCTTCGCGAAAGCGTTCGGGCGAGAAGTAGGCGCGGCGATAGGGCTCGCTGTTGCGGTAATGGCGCGTGGTGGCATAGGCATACAGGCCCTGGTCTTCGCTGAGGGTGAAGGTCCAGCGGCTGCGCAGGGTGTCGCGCCGGTTGTCGTCAGAAAACCAGGTGCTGCCTGCCGCCAGGCCCAGGCTCCAGCGTGGCGAGAGTTGCTGGTCCAGCACGGCCATGGCCGTGGTGGCAGTCAGCCCCTCGGTCAGGCCACGGCGGGAGTTGACCACGTCACGCTCCAGGCTGACGCCGGCAGAGGTCTGGCGGGACAGCTGGTACATGCCATCCCAGACGCCCACCCAGTGTGAGTGACCGGCGCTGCGGTTCAGGCCCAGCCGGCCCTGGCTGGTCCAGGATGGGGTGCGCTGCTGGTGGGTGAGGTAGAGACTGCGCCCCTCGGTGCTCCAGCCGTCGATGGCGTAGTGCTGCCAGCCGGCCCGCAGCCCCCAGCCGTTGGCGCCCTCGTACTGGGTCCAGGGCTTGAATTCGCTGAAACCGTCAGAGTCGTTACTGCCATCCACCCCCGCAGAGACGAAGCGGCTGGGGCGTTCGTCGCTGGAGGCGGCTGCGGGGCTGAGGGTGACGGCGCACAAGAGGGCCGCGCAGGCGGTGTGGTAACAGATCAGGTTCATTTGGTTCCCCAGTGTTTGGTGCGGCTGACGATTTCTTTGAAGTAGCCCCAGACACAGGCTGGCTGCAGCACGATGCTGTAGAACAAGGCATAGAAGACGAAGCCTAATGGGTTGCTGCGCACTTTCAGCCCTTGTTCACGAAACATGGCAGACTGGACGTGGAACATCAGGTAGTTCACCAGCAGGGCCAGCGGCAGCACCAGCAGTGTCATGGGCCCCGCAATCCAGTAGATCCCCAAGCAGGCCAGCAGCAGGCCGGGTATGAAGGCCAGGGTGTATACCAGGTCCATGTACGGGAACAGCAGGTTCCACCATATGAACAGCGTGCTCATGCGGGCCTGGAACAGCAGTTGCCAGTGCGCCTTGAAGGCCTCGATCAAGCCCCGGGACCAGCGCTGGCGTTGGCGGATGAACTGCTTCCAGGTTTCCGGGGCGTTGGTGAACAGACAGGCGTTCTCGGCAAAGCCGACGCGGTAGCCGGCCTTGAGGATGGCCCAGGTCAGCACGATGTCTTCCCCCACAGTGTGGGGCCAGCCGCCCAACTGGCGCAGCACCTGGGTATCGTACAGGGAGAAGGCGCCCTGGGCCACCAGCGTGCCCTGGTAGAGGCTTTGCAGGCGCTTGATGGCGGCAATCCCGTGGAAGTAATCCCACTCCTGGATTTTGGTGACCAGGTTCACGCGCGAGTTGCGCACCAGCACGGCCCCGGCCACGGCGCGGGTGTTGACGGGGTCGCTCAGATAGCGGCGCACCAGGTTGGCCAGGGCGTTTTTGAAAAGGTAAGAGTCCCCGTCCACGGTCAGGGTGAGGGGCGTGTGGACCTGTTCCAGTGCCTGGGTCAAGGCCCGGGCCTTGCCCACGTTGCGGCCGATGTCCAGCACCCGCAGCCAGGGATAGTGCACCGTGCCCAGCAGTTCCAGGGTGTTGTCGGTGGATCCATCGTTGACGACGATCACCGACAAGGGGCCAGGGTAGTCCTGGCGGTCGATGCTCTCCAGCGTGCCCAGGATGCTGGCGGCCTCGTTGTAGGCCGCCACCAAGATGGTGATGGCCGGCAGCGCGCCTGTGGCGGGCTGGGGCTTGAAGCGCGGGCGCCGGTCCAGCAGCAGGCTAACCACCAAGAAGGCATTCATGAAGCCCGGAATCACGGCGATGCCGTAGATGACCAGGTAAGCCAGCACGGGCCCGGTCTGCTGGCTCAGGTCGTGGACCCAGCGCTGGCCAGCCAGGCGGCGCCACAGGCCCACAGGACCGAAGCCGCGATGGCAATCCCGAACTTGGCGCGCACGGGCAGATACCACCGTGGACGCTGCGGATCGGGGGCATCCGGCGGCCGAGAAGCAGGGGAAGGGGAGGGACCGATCAGGGAAGGCGGGTTGGGCATGCAGGGCTAGACATTGCAACCGCATGCAAGCATGCGGTGGTTGTGCGGCCAGTGCAACGGCACTGCAGACGTGGTGCTCAACCGCGGCGTGGAAAGTCGGCAGACCCAGCGGTCTTACCGGTGGCGCAGTATTTTACGCCTGCCGCAGCGGTGGGCACGGTGAACCGGGGTGGTCCCGCGCCGCATCAGGCCGTGGCACTACTGGGCCCGTGGGCCGCACAGGGGCGTGGCACGTGGGCGATGCCATCGGGCAACAGGCACCATTGTCCGGGCAGCGGTGGCCGGCTGCACAAGGCCGGTCCTAAGTCTGAACGGTCTGTGTCGTTATCAGGCCGGCAGGCACTGCAGCGCGGCCTGGACCAGCTGCATGGTGGCCAGCGGGTCGTCGCAGGCGATGGTGTGGCGCTGGGGCATGCTGCGCAGCCAGGTGATCTGGCGCTTGGCCAACTGGCGCGTGGCGGCAATGCCCTTTTCGCGCACCAGGTGCATGTTCAGTTGCGGGGTGTTCTTGCGGACCTGCCAGTCCAGCTCTTCCCAGACCTGGCGGTAGCCCACGCAGCGCATGCTGGGCAGGTCGGGGTGCAGGTCGCCGCGCGCGCGCAGGGCTTGCACTTCGTCGATGAAGCCGGCGTCCAGCATCGCCTGGAAGCGCTGGGCGATGCGGGCGTGCAGCCAGGCACGGTCGCTGGGTTCCAAAGAAAACAGCGTGCAATCAAAGGCGGGCTGTGCGTCTTCAGCTCTCTTTTTTGATTGGTGAAAGCTGGACAGCGGCTGGCCGGAGATGTGCCACACCTCCAGCGCACGCTGGATGCGCTGGCTGTCGCCGGGCGCCAGGCGGGCGGCGGTTTCCGGGTCCACCAGGGCCAGTTCGGCATGCATGGCGGGCCAGCCGATGCTGGCGGCCTGGGCGTCCAGCCGGGCGCGCACCTCGGGGTCGGCGGCGGGCATGTCGTCGATGCCGTCGAGCAGCGCCTTGAAATACAGCATGGTGCCACCCACCAGCAGCGGAATGGCGCCGCGGGCGCGGATCTCAGCGACCAGGCGCTGGGTGTCCTGCACGAACTCGGCCGCGCTGTACGACTGCAGCGGGTCGAGGATGTCGATCAGGTGGTGGGGCACGGCGGCCCGCTCCTGCCGGCTGGGTTTGGCGGTACCGATGTCCATGCCGCGGTAGACCAGGGCCGAGTCCACGCTGATGATTTCACTGGGTTGGCCGCGCTGGGCCAGGACGGCGGCCAGGGCCAGCGCACCGTTGGTTTTACCGGAAGCCGTGGGGCCTGCAATCGCAATGCAGGGCAGAGGGTGGGGGGACGCAGTCAAGGCAGGGGGTAGGAAAGGGTTGAAGCCAGCCCGGCGCGCATCAGGCCGAAGTGGCCGCGCCGGGGGCGCCGTAGCGGCGCACCAGCATCCATGATGCCAAGGCTGCGGCCAGGCACCACAGGCCCAGCCCGAAAACCAAGGGGTACACAGTGCCATTGAAGCTGCGGCCCAGCACCTGCCCGGTGGCAAAGGCGCACACCATCATGATGAAACCGTTGAGCGCCGAGGCCGTGCCCGCCGCCTGCGGAAAGCTGCTGACCGCGCCGCTTTGCCCGCAGGGCTGCTGGATGCCGTGGGCCACCGGGTACAGCATGCACACCGCGGCATAGGCCAGGCCGCTGCGCACGCAGGCCCAGGCCAGCGCCGCCAGCAGCACGCGCACAGCAGGGCCAGGCCGCCGGCCACGGCCACGGTGCGGCGCACGCCCCAGCGCACCAGCAGGCGGCGGCACAGGATGGTGCCGCCGATGTAGACCATGCCGTTGGCCGCCAGCAGCAGGCCGATGTCCTGCGCGCTCCAGCCCAGCACACCCATGAACACGAAGGGCGAGCCGGTCAGGAACACCACCAGCCCGGCGAACGAACAGCTGGTGGTGGCCGTGTAGGCCAGGAAGGTCGGGTGGCTGAGGATGCGGCGCCAGTTCTGCCACAGTAGCCGCGGGCGCAGGGCGTGCGGGTTGA
The DNA here is from genome assembly GCF_036541385.1 of Comamonas sp. GCA5. Taxonomy (NCBI): domain Bacteria; kingdom Pseudomonadati; phylum Pseudomonadota; class Betaproteobacteria; order Burkholderiales; family Comamonadaceae; genus Comamonas; species Comamonas sp. GCA5. Next base: position 9,956 of record NZ_JAZHFR010000028.1, read on the forward strand.
AGTGCTGCACGCTTTCCTGGAAATGCAGCCACACCAGCAGCCAGGCCCCGCTGCCGGCCAGCGCCAGGGTGACCATGGTGGCGCGCCAGCCCAGGTGGGTGGCCAGCAGGCTGCCCAGCAGCGGGCTGCTGCAGGCCAGCACGCCCAGGCCGGTCAGGGCCTTGGACATGACCTGCGCCCCCTCGACGGGCTGGTACAGGTCGCGCACGATGGCGCGCGCCGCCATGACGGCCGCGCCCAGGGCGGCGCCCTGCAGCACCCGCAGCACGATGAGGCTGTGCATGTCGGGCGCCAGCGCGCAGCCCACGGCTGCCAGCACGTACAGGCCGATGCCGGTCAGCAGGATGGGGCGGCGGCCCCAGCGGTCGGACAGCGGGCCCCACAGCAGCTGCGAGCCGCCAAAGGCCAGCAGCAGCGCGGTGAAGGTGGTCTGGGTCTGGGCCACGCTGGCGCCCAACTGTTCGGTCAACAGGGGCAGGGCCGGCAGGTACAGGTCGGTCGTCAGCGGTTGCAGGCCCAGCAGCAGGGCCAGCATGGCGATGACGAACACGGGGGACATGGCCGCGCGTGCGGCGGCGGGAGGGGCAACAGAAGACACGAACAACCAGTGCGAAGTGAAACCAACGGGCGGCAGGCCATGGGGGCCGGCCGCCGCGCAGGTTAGCAGTTGCACCTGGGCGTGGTGTCGCTTGTTTAAGACAGTGGCAAAAAATGCCGCTGGCGCTTGCCTGGCAAGCGCGAACAGCTATGGATTTTTAGGTGCCAGCCACGCAGCCAGGGCGGCACGGTACTGGGCCTGACCCAGGCTGTTGGTGTTGTGGTGGGTGCCGCCTTGCACCAGCACCCACTGCTTGGGCGGCACGGCGGCGTCGTACAGCTGCTGGCCCAGGGCCGGGGGCACCAGCGTATCGGCGCTGCCGTGCACCACCAGCAGCGGCGCGCCGATGTGGGCCACCTTGTCCAGCGAGTCGAATTTCTGCGTGATCAGCGGCCCCAGCGGCAGCCAGCCCCACTGGAAGTTGCGCGCCATGTCGCGGATGTTGGTGAAGGTGCCTTCCACCACCAGGCCCTGTTCGTCGTCGACGCGCGTGGCCAGGTCGATGGCGATGGCCCCGCCCAGCGAGTGGCCGAAGATGAAGCGCGGCGCCTGGGGGTGCTGCTGTGCCAGCCAGTGCCAGGCGGCCAGCGCGTCTTCGCGGGCGCTGACCTCCGAGGGCAGGCTGGCCGGCTGGGTCTGGCCGAAGCCGCGGTAGTCAATGGCCAGCACGGCAAAGCCCAGGGCGTGCATGTGGCGCATGCGCAGCGTGGAGCCGGTGACGTTCCAGCGCGCGCCGTGCAGGTACAGCAGCACGGGTGCGCGGGCATTTTTCTGGGGCAGCCACAGGCCGTGCAGGCGCACGGCCTGCTGGTCGGCCTGGCTGTGGAAGTCGATCCACACGTCCTGCATGCCCGCCATGTCGGCACGCTGCCAGACGCGGTCGCTGGGCTGGAAGATCATGGCGCGCTGCTTGGCATCCAGCGCAGAGCAGCCGGCCACGGACAGTGCGGTGGCGACGGCGGTGGCCCAGATCAGGTGGCGCAGTTTCATGGTGGTGGTGACGCAAAACAGGGTGGTTTGGGACTATGCTTGCCGGCAAGCTTGCGCGCGGCCGTGCAGGCGTTGACCAAGGATGAATGTGACCATGCTGATCGGGCTTGCTGCCAACCGACTCCATCACCAGACCGAGGACGCTGCGCTGTTCGCACTGCTGCGCGCCATCGAACCCGGCATCCGTGAGCTGCAGCTGGGCCTGCATGCCGTGGGCCGCACCTATGATGCCATCGCGGCGGCCGACATGCTGCACCGATACCCCCAGCTGGTGCGCTACCCCTATGGCCGCGAGGGTGGGCTGATGAAGCTGGTGGCCGAGGTGGTGGGCATGGGCGATGGGCGCACGCTGGATGCCGCCATCTACCTGACCGACCCGGTGGACCCGTCCTCCATCTTCCCCGAGGCACTGGCCCTCAAGCGCCAGTGCGTGATCCACGGCAAGGCCTTCCTGTCCACGGTGGCCAGCGCGCGCGACTGGATCGAGATGGAGCGCATCCATGCCGGCCTGTCCCAGGACCGCAATGCCGACCGTTTCCACGACTACGAGAACCAGACCCTGGCGCTGATTGCCCACGATGCGCTCAAGCCGCAGATGCTGGAGTTCGTGGCGCAGAACTTTGCCCTGCTGTCGCGCTTTCGCCGCCGCGTGGGCACGGGCACCACGGGCCAGAAGCTCAACGAACTGGCCTGGAGCAAGGGCTGGCCGCAGGACCTGCCCTGGGTGGACCGCTACAACAGCGGCCCGCTGGGGGGCGATGCGCAGATTGCCGACCTGGTGCTGGAGCGCCGCTGCCAGCGCGTGATCTTCTTCGAAGACCCGCATGTGGCGCGCCAGCACGAGGCCGACATCCAGCTGCTGGAGCGCGCCGTGACCACGGTGACGCACGAAGCGGTCTGCACCACCACGCTGAAGGTGGCGCAGCGCTGGTGCGATGCCGCCTTGCTGCGCGCCTGAGCGCTCGCATCCCAAGCCATCCAAAAAGCAGCCCGCAGGCTGCTTTTTTTGTGGGGACGCCCGCTGTGGGCCGGCCTCAGAAGTGGTGGCGGATGCCCACCGACAGTGACTTGCGGTCTTCGTCCGCGGCCAGGTCCTCGGCGGCGAAGTGCGCGCCGTGGCGGTTTTGCAGCACGGTGTAGAAGGCGTAGAGCTTGGTGCGCGCGCTCAGGTGGTGGTTGTAGCCCACGGTCCACTGGTCGGCCTCGGCCTGGCCGGGGGCGTTGGCGTGGCCGAAGTTGGCATGCAGTTCGCCGGCGCCCATCGCATAGGCCACGGCGGCGCGGCTCACCTGGGTCTTGGCATGCACCCCGGCGACCCGGTCCTGGCTGCGCTGGTGGTAGCCCGAGACGGTCCAGTCGCCCTGGGTCCAGGTGGCGCGCACAGCGTACTGCTGTGCATCGGCCCATGCGCCGTAGCCGGCGCCGAAGGACCAGGGACCGCGTTCGTAGTTGGCGGCCAGGTCATAGGCGTTGTGGCCCTGGTGGGCGGCGTCGCGCTCGTGGAAGCTGACGGTGGACTCCAGCGTCAGGCCGTGCCGTGTGGGCGACTTGTAGCCCAGGCGGTTGGCGGCGTTTTCCACGCCGGCGTACAGCGCATCGGCGCTGATGCCGTAGTCCTCGTTGTGCAGGCTGGTGCGGTCGGCCACGGCGTAGTACGAGGGGTTGAAGAAGCGGCCCATGCGCACGGTGCCGAATGTGCCTTCCAGGAACACTTCGCTGCGGTTGCTGAAGAAGCTGCCGGCCTGGCTGGTGGCGCCGTCATCGGTCTGGATGGCGCTTTCCAGCACGAAGCCGGCCTTCAGGCCCTGGCCCAGGGCTTCCACGCCCTTGAAACCGAAGTAGGCGTCGCTGCTGTTCAGGCCGTGCACGCGGCGGTGGCCGATCTGGGTGGATTCCAGGGCTGTGTCCAGACGGCCGTAGAAGGTGACCGCGCTGGCATCGGCCAGGGCGGTGCTGGAGAAGGCGAACAGGCCGCAGGCGGCCAGGGTCTTGGGGGAAAAAACTGTCACGTCACACTCGGAAAAAGCAAAGCCGGGCCTGGGCCCGGCAAACGATCACGCACACCGCAGCGGGATGGGCCACGGTGTGGGAGGCACGCAGGCAGACCGTGGGGTCTGGCGGGTGTGGGCGGCGTTTATACCTGCAGCGGTCCAACCCAGGGGCGTTCTGCGGAATGAAAACCATAGCTGCCTGCGCCTATTGGATAAGGGCTAGAGGCCTTTTTGGCGGATGCCTGACCCTGGTGTGCGGCCCAGCGCCGTTCGGCACCCGGCGGGGGCAGACCTTCCGCCCCCGGCTGGCGCTGGGCGTGCGGTCGAGGGGGGCGGCGCTGTGCCCGCGTTCGACCTCAGAGCCTGAGCAGGGAGGCCGGTGCCCTTGCGCTGGGGCACCGGCCTTGGGGGGCTGCGGCTCAGCTGCGCTGGGGCTCCAGCGTCTGGGTGTAGAGCGACTGGCCGTTCAGGTCTTTGAGCGTCACGGTCAGCGCCTGGCTGCGGTGGTCGATGTCCAGTTGGCCAAAGAACTGGTAGCCCTCGCTGGGCGCGGCATTCGGGCGGGGCGAGGCCTTGCTGTAGACCACCTCCAGGCCAAAGGTCTTGTCGGCCTCGTTGGGGCCGAAGGTGCCGGCATTCAGCGGGCCGGAGACAAATTCCCAGAACGGATCGAAGTCCTGAAATTGCGCGCGCTCGGGGCTGTAGTGGTGGGCGGCGGTGTAGTGCACGTCGGCCGTCAGCCAGACCACGTTCTTCACGCCCGCATCCTTGATGCCTTTGAGCAGGCGCGCCATCTCCAGTTCGCGCCCCTTGGGCGTGCCGTGCTCGCCGTTGGCCACCGCCTCCCAGCGCGCAACGCCGGCGGCATCCTTGCCGTCGGGCACGAACAGGCCGATGGGCATGTCGCAGGCAATCAGCTTCCAGGTGGCCTGGCTGGCCTTGAGCCCCTGGATCAGCCACTCGATCTGCGGGCGGCCCAGCAGGTCGGTGTCGGCACTTTCCTGGGTCTGCAGATTGGTGGTGTTGGGGCCGCGGTAGCTGCGCATGTCCAGCACAAACACATCGGCCAGCGGGCCTTGCGGCAGCACGCGATAGATGCGCTGGGACTCGGCCGCGCCCAACGGGCGGATGGGCGCGTATTCCATGAAGGCGCGCTGGCCGCGGGCGGTGAGCAGCTCGACGTTCTTCTCGGTGTAGGCGGCGTTGCCCAGCAGGCTCTTGCTGCTGGAGTAGTTGTTGGTGACCTCGTGGTCGTCCCACTGCCAGATCTGCGCCACTTCGCTGCCGAAGGCGCGCACATTGGCATCCATCAGGTTGTAGCGGTAGCGGCCCCGGTATTCATTCAGGGTTTCGGCCACCTTGGCGACTTCGGGCGTGACCAGGTTCTTCCACAGCGTGCCATCGGCCAGGCGCACTTCGGGCAGGATGGGGCCGTCGGCATAGATGGTGTCACCGCTGTGCACGAACACATCGGGGTTGGTCTGGCGCATGGCTTCGTAGATGCGCATGCCGCCAAAGTCCTCGTTGATGCCCCAGCCCTGGCCGGCGGTGTCCCCGCTCCACACCAGGCGCAAGCCCTTGCGTGCCGGCTGGTGCGCGGCCTGCGGGGTGCGGAAATGGCCCTGCTGCACCGGCGAGCGCACGTTGGCGCTGGCAAAGTCCTCCAGCGTGACGCGGTAGAAAATATCCTGGCCGGCCGGCAGGCCCTGCAGGTCGATGCGGCCCGTGCCGTCGCTGCTGGCGAGCAGGTCGGGGCCGCGCACGCGCTGGCTTTGGGCAAAGCTGGCGGTGGTGGACCACTCCAGCCACATGCGGGCATCGCGGCTGGCGCGCGCCCAGACGATGGCGCTGTGGGCCAGCACGTCACCGCTTTGCACCCCCGAGGGCAAGAGGGCGCGGGCGTTGTCGCGGGTGATGGCGGCAGGGGCGGTCTGGGCCTGCAGCACCTGGGGCAGCAGCCCGGTGCTGCCCAGCAGGGCACCAGAAGTCAATCCCCAACCCATGAATCGGCGGCGTTCCATCGTGCAATTCCTTGTTGATCGAAGTCAATAACAAGGCGCAGGGTAGGGGGCGCATATGACATCCCGATGAACGGTGGCGGGGCGCCGGGCCGTCCCCGTTGGCCACAAAAAAAGGAACCCGAGGGTTCCTTTTGTGGGACAGCGCGCGTCGCGGCTGGCGCTCAGATCACGCCCTGGGCCTGCATGGCTTCGGCCACCTTCACAAAGCCGGCGATGTTGGCGCCGTCGATGTAGCTGATGGAGCCGTCTTCGCGCTTGCCGTACTTCACGCAGGCGGCGTGGATGCCTTGCATGATCTGCAGCAGGCGGGCGTCGACTTCCTCGGCGGGCCAGCTCAGGCGGGCGGCGTTTTGCGACATTTCCAGGCCCGAGGTGGCCACGCCACCGGCGTTGGAGGCTTTGCCGGGCGCATACAGCACGCCGGCGGCTTCGAAGGCCTTGGCGGCTTCGATGGTCGAGGGCATGTTGGCGCCTTCGGCCACGCAGATCACGCCGTTGGCAATCAGGGTCTGGGCATCGGCGGCGTCCAGCTCGTTCTGGGTGGCGCAGGGCAGGGCCACGTCGACCTTGATGCCCCAGGGGCGCTGGCCGGCCAGGAATTGCACGCCGGGCACCTGGGCGGCGTAGTCGCTGACGCGGCCGTACTGGTGGTTCTTGATCTCCATGAGGGTGGCCAGCTTCTCGGTGGTGAAGCCGTTGGGGTCGTAGACGGTGCCGGACGAGTCGGACACGGTCACCACCTTGGCGCCCAGCTGCATGGCCTTTTCCACGGCGTACTGGGCCACGTTGCCCGAGCCGGAGACGGACACGGTCTTGCCCTCGAAGGACAGGCCGCGGGTCTTGAGCATTTCGTCGGCGAAGTAGACGGTGCCGTAGCCGGTGGCTTCGGGGCGGATCAGCGAGCCGCCGAAGGTCAGGCCCTTGCCGGTGAACACGCAGGCGGCGCTGTTGGACAGCTTCTTGTACATGCCGGCCATGAAGCCCACTTCGCGGCCACCCACGCCGATGTCGCCCGCAGGCACGTCGGTGTCAGGGCCGACGTGGCGGAACAGCTCGGTCACGAAGGCCTGGCAGAAGCGCATGACTTCCGCGGGGCTCTTGCCCTTGGGGTCGAAGTCCGAACCGCCCTTGCCGCCGCCCATGGGCAGCGTGGTCAGCGCGTTCTTGAAGGTCTGTTCGAAGGCCAGGAACTTCAGCACCGACTGGTTCACCGAGGGGTGGAAGCGGATGCCGCCCTTGAAGGGGCCGATGGCCATGCTGTGCTGGATGCGAAAGCCGCGGTTGACCTGCACCTGGCCCTTGTCGTCCATCCAGCTGACGCGGAACTGGATGATGCGCTCGGGCTCGACCAGGCGCTCCAGCAGGGCGTTGTCGGCGTATTTGGGGTGCTTCTCGATGAAGGGCCACAGCGATTCCATCACTTCCGTGACGGCTTGCAGGAACTCGGGTTGGCCAGGGTTGCGGGTGGCAACGTCTTGCAGGAATTGCTCGAGGGTGGCGTACTTCATGAGGTGGTTCTTTCAGGGCACAAAACAAAAGCGCCGCAGCGCAGCAAAAAATTATGCCAAAAATGTATGCATGTATGCACCAAAACAGGCATGACTTGTAGAAGATTGGTGCATAGATGCCTTTCTGTGGTGCATGCATGCACCAAGTTTGTGTGTTTGCGGCAGACGCGGGCATGCCACCCGGTCAAGGTGGTTGAGCACTCAATGCTTCTGAATTGATAGCTGGTTGGTGCCAGGTGGACCGGGCCTCGTATGCGGCGATGGCAGTCATGGCGTGGCACGAATGGCTGCCTGGCGCGGTGCTGCTATGGATACGGAAGCTGGTGGCGCGCGGCTGTCATGCTGTTGCAATAAAAAAGCGCTTGAAGCCCTGAAGCTTCAAGCGCTGACAGCTATGAAAAATGAGGATAGCGGGCCTGGAGGGGGACGCCGGCCACCGTGCCCGGCCGTGGCCGCGGTCTCAGATCAGCTCGAACGGGATGGCGCCCCACTGGATGGTGTGGGCCGCCAGGCCATAGGCCAGGGCCTGGGCGGCGCTGGTGTCGGTGAGGTGGCGCACCTCGGTCGCGTGCGGCGTGGTGTGGCAGCGCAGCAGCCAGTCGGACGGCGGGGCGTGGCTGGCGGTGTCGGTGATGCAGATCAGCTTGGCGCCCAGCTTGCGCGCGCGCTCGCACAGGTCGGCCATGTCGGCCCGGATGCCGCCCAGGGCAAACAGCACCACCATGTCGCGCGGGGCGATGCGGGCCAGCACGTCCTCGATGGTCTCGCCGGCGGCGGGCGCGCCGTAGACGGGCTTGTCCAGGCCGCTCATGAGGTGGCCGCGCAGCGAGCGCGCCAGCATGTGGTTGTGCTGCAGGCCCACGCAGAAGATGGCCGGCGCTTGGTGCAGGGCCGAGGCCATGGCGTCCATGGTGCTGGCCGGTATCTGCGCCAGCGTGGCGGTCAGGTTGTCCTGCAGCTGCTGCCACAGCAGCGCGCAGTTGGGCGTGCTGGGCGACAGGGCGATGCCAGCGCTGGGCAGTGGCAGGCCGGAGGTGGTGGCCTCCAGCCGCGCGGTGCGGCGCGCCTCTTCGTAGCTGTCGTAGCCCAGGCGGCGGATGAAGCGCGTGACGGTGGCGTTGGACACGCCGGTCAGCTGGGCCAGCTCGCTGGCGCTGTAGCCGGCCAGGTTGATGGGGTAGTCCAGCACCACCTGGGCCAGCTTGCGCTCGGTGGGCGAGAAGCTGTCCAGCGCGGCGCGCACGCGGGCGAAGAAGGGGACGGTGATGGCGTCCTTGGCAGGGGGGAGGGTGGTCGCCATGGTGGTTCAGCGGCCTCGCAGGAACAGGCCGTCCAGCTCTTTCATGCTCAGCTGGCGCCAGGTGGGGCGGCCGTGGTTGCATTGGTCGGAGCGTTCGGTGGTTTCCATCTGTCGCAGCAAGGCGTTCATTTCATCCAGAGTCAGTCGTCGGTTGGCGCGCACGGCGCCGTGGCAGGCCATGGTAGCGAGGATTTCGTTGCGTGCGCGCTGGATCACGCCACTGGCGTCCTGTTGTTCCAGCTCGGCCAGCACGCTGCGCGCCAGTTCCACCGCATCGCCCTGGGCCAGGGTGGCGGGCACGGCCCGCACGGCCAGGGTCTTGGGCGAGAAGGGTACGACCTCCAGGCCCAGCACGCGCAAGGTGTCGGCATGGGCCTCGGCCGTGGCCACTTCCTGCGGCGTGGCGGCGAAGGTGGCGGGGATCAGCAGCGGCTGGCTGGCGATCGGCTGGTCGTTGCCCAGTTGTTCCTTCAGCCGTTCGTAGACGATGCGCTCGTGCGCGGCGTGCATGTCCACCACCACCATGCCCTGGGCGTTTTCGGCCAGGATGTAGACCCCGTGGATCTGCGCCACGGCGCGGCCCAGCGGCCAGGTGGTGTCGGCGCTGGGGCTGTCCGGTGCGGATGGCTGGGTGGTGGTGTTCTCGATTTCTGTAGCTGTCTGCGCAGCTGTGGCGGGCGTTGTCGCCGTATTCCATGCCAATCCGGTCGCCGCTGCGGGGGTGGTGCTGGCGCTGGGGGCGGGCGTGGCCTCGCACAGCGGCGCCCACAGGGCCTGCAGGTCGTTGACCTTGTGGCCCGCCGCCTCCTGCAGGGGCATGGCGTACTGCACCTGCGGCGCCATGGGTGCGCGCACGGGGCTGGTGCTGGGCTGCCAACCCAGACTGGCCGGGGCTGCCGGGGGGCCGGCTTCGGTCAGTGGGGCTTGTGCGGCGTCGGCCAGCAAGGCGGCGCGCGGCGCGGCCAGGGCGTCTTCCACGGCGTGCTTGATGGCCTGGTGCACTTCGCGGCTGTCGCGAAAGCGTACTTCGATCTTGGTGGGGTGGACGTTGACGTCGACGCGGGCCGGGTCCATCTCCACATACAGGGCATAGATGGGCTGCTTGTGCCCGTGCAGCACGTCTTCGTAGGCGCTCTTGGCGGCGTGGGTCAGCACCTTGTCGCGCACGAAGCGGCCGTTGACGTAGCAGTACTGCTGGTCGGGGCGGCTGCGCGCGGCGTCGGGCAGGCCGGCGCGGCCATAGACGGTGATGCCGCTGGAGGCCGAGGTGCGTTGCACGGCGATGGAGTTGGCGATGAAGTCGTCGCCCAGCACATCGCCCAGGCGGCGGGCCAGGGCCTCGTTGCGGTCGGCGCCTTCGGCCAGGGGCACGGCGCGCCACTGCTCGACCAGCTTGCCTTCGTGCCAGATGGCAAAGCCCACGTCCGGGCGTGCCAGGGCGTGGCGGCGCACGGACTCGATGCAGTGCGCCAGCTCGGTGGCATCGCTCTTGAGGAATTTGCGCCGCGCCGGGGTGCTGAAGAACAGCTCCTTGACCTCCAGCGTGGTGCCGCGGTTGCGCGGCGCGGGGCGCAGCTCGCCACTGCGCGCTTCCAGCAGCCAGGCCTTGTCTTCGCCGTCCAGGCGCGAGAGGATGCTGGTCTCCGACACCGAGGCGATGGCGGCCAACGCTTCGCCGCGAAAGCCCATGGTGCCCACGTGTTCCAGCTCCTGCAGGTCGCGGATCTTGCTGGTGGCATGGCGGCGCAGGGCCACGGACAGTTCCTCGCGCGGAATGCCGCAGCCGTCGTCCTCGACGGCGATCAGCCGCACCCCGCCGGCCAGCAGGCGCACGGTGATCTGGGTGGCGCCGGCATCCAGGGCGTTGTCGACAAGTTCTCGCACCACCGAGGCGGGGCGTTCCACCACCTCGCCAGCCGCAATCTGGCTGATGAGTTCATCGGGCAGGTCTTGGATGGCGCGGCGCAGCAGGGGCAAAAGCGGTCATTGACCGCATTGTATGCAGCCCCTTCGGGGCGCTGCGGCAAGAGGTTTTCGGGGCCCGCCGGGATCAGCGGCGACGGCGGCGACCATCGTAGTAGTCGCTGTTCTGTCCCACCTGGTTGCCGATCAGGGCGCCGGCCGCAGCACCGCCCACGGTGCCCAGGGTGGAGCCGAACACGGCATTGCCCAGCAGGCCGCCGGCCACTGCGCCGACGCCTGTGCCGACCTGGGCATTGCTGGGTGGGCGGTGGGCACAGCCCCCCAGTGCGAAAGCGCCCACAACGGCGGCGATCAAAAATGTGCTGCGAGCTTTCATCATGTGCACCTCCTTGCGTGTCGATAGTCAAACTCAGGCGTGACTGTGCCTGGGTCTGCCGGCGGTTTGCATGAACTTCATGCAAAGTTCTGGCCGGTATTGCAAGTATTTGTGGCTTTGGTTTGCAGGTTGTTGCAGCGCTTGTCGGAGTGTGTGCCCGGCAGGGGCATCACTCGCCCCGCCGCGGTCCGCACGGGCTGCGCATGGGACTACATTAACGCCTTGTTTGAATGCTGGTCCGCACACGGTGCAGGCTGGACTTTGAGGATGTTGTGGTGGAAATCGTCTCGTTGTTGATCGACTTCATTGTGCATATCGACAAGCACTTGGAGGCCTTGGTCGTGGCCTATGGCGCGTGGGTCTACGCGCTGCTGTTCCTGATCGTGTTTGTCGAAACCGGCCTGGTGGTGATGCCGTTCCTGCCCGGGGATTCGCTGCTGTTCATTGTGGGCGCCATGGCCGGTGTGGGCATGCTGCATTTCCCGCTGGCCTGCGGCATTTTGCTGGCGGCCGCCATTCTGGGGGACCAGTGCAACTACACGGTGGGGCGCATGGTTGGTCCCCAGGTCTTTCGCTGGGAAAATTCACGCTGGTTCAACCGTGCAGCCTTTGACAAGGCCAATGCTTTTTATGAACGCTATGGTGGCGTGACCATCATCCTGGCGCGCTTCATGCCTTTTATCCGAACCTTTGTGCCCTTCGCGGCGGGCGTGGCCCACATGTCGCGCGGCAAGTTCAGCGTGTTCAATGTGGCTGGCGCCTTGCTGTGGGTGCTGGGGATTGTCTCGGCAGGCTATTTCTTCGGGAATCTGCTGTGGGTGCGTGAGCACCTGGAAACCATCATCTGGGCGTTGATCCTGATCCCGGGTGTGGTGGCGCTGTATGGCGGCTGGAAGACCGGGCGACAGACGCCGCAGGCCTGACCCGCGCACGGGTGCCCAGCCATCAAAAAAGCCGACCCAGGTCGGCTTTTTGTTTGTGCGCTCCCAGGCGGCGCACGGTCATTTCTGGTCTTGGTTCTTGCCGATTTGGTTGCCGATCACGGCACCAGCTGCCGCACCGCCCAGGGTGCCGATGGTGCCGCCAAGCACGGCATCGCCGACGAGACCCCCTGCCACGGCCCCCACGCCGGTGCCCAGTTGCTGGTTGTTGGCGCAGCCACCCAGGGCCAGGGTGGTGGTCAGTGCCAGGGCGGTCAGCCAAGTGTGTGGTTGTTGCATGCTTGAACTCCTGTCATTCACAAGTCCCTGCAGTATCCGGGGCGTGCGCCGTGCCCGGCGTCGGGCGTGCTTGCACAGGCCTGTAGGTCCAGGGAGCCTGTGCCTGCCCCACCTAGGGGCGGCCAGCGTTGGGGTGGTGGATGCCTAGGCGGCCGGCTGCGCGGGGCGGCACAGCCAGCGGTCCAGCAGTGCGATGACCAGGAACGAAGCCCCAACCAGGGGGAACAACACACCGCCCACGGCCAGCAAGGCGGTGACGCCCCACAGGCTGCGGGCATCCTGCGGCTGGGGAGGCACGCCCCAGCCCTTGGCCGGCCGGCGTTTCCACCACATGGTGCCCGCACTGACGCACAGCAGGACGATGGCCAGGCATGCCATCACCAGCACGACCTGGTTCAGCACGCCGAATTCCTGGCCCAGGTGGACATTGATGCCCCATTCCAGCCACCGCCCCAGGGGGCCATAGTCTTGGTAGCGCATGTCGACCAGGGGCAGGCCGCTGTACTGGTCGATGTGGATCACACGCTGCTGGTCCAGGTCGTGCGGGTAGATCGAGGCCGAATAGACGCCGGTCGTGCCCTTGGGGGGCTGTACCGTGTAGCCCTGTGCAATCCCCAGGCGGTCGAAGATGGCGATGGCCGTATCCCAGCCGAGGGTACCGTCGGCCTGTGTGGGCGCGGGGCTGGCGGGCATGGCTGCGGCATGGCCTGCGTGGCCCGCATGGGCGTCCTGGTCGGTGGGCCCGGACTGCGGAATCTGTGCCTGCTGCAGCGACCAGGCAGTGGTCGTGTGGTCGCTCAGCCGGGCCTGGGACATGGGCACCTGCACGCGCACCCCGACCGGATAGCCGAAGTTGTGGCCGTTGGCCAGTTGATTGGCCTTGGCACCCCAGAACACCGACCAGGGCATGCCGGTGATCGCCAGGAACAGCAGCGCAGCCCCGACGAAGAGGCCGGTCACGGCATGCAGGTCGCGCCAGAACACGCGCTGCGTGGACGTGCCGCGCACGGACACGACACCCTGGGTGCGCCCGCGCGGCCACCACAGGTACAGGCCGGTCAGCACCAGCAGGATGGCCCATCCGGCGGCGATCTCGATCGCGCCCCGGGCGATGCTGCCGAAATACTTCAGGCTGTGCAGCTTGCGGATGGTCCAGGCCACGCTGCCGCCTTCAGGCAATGCGCCGCGCACCGTGCCTTCCCTGGGGTCCACATAGACCAGCAGCCGCCCCTGCGCGGTGGCGATGCCGACTTCCGCCGTGCGCCCGGGCGTGGCCGGGCCGGTGTACTTCACGAAGCTGCCAGGGTGCGCGTTCAAGGCGGCGGCGATCAGCTGGCTGCTGGGCTGAATTGGCTGGGTGCTGGCGCTGGCAAAGCGCAGCTCCCGGTGGAAGGCATCGTCGATCGTGTCCTTGAACACAAACAGCCCGCCGGTGACCGCCAGCCAGATGAGGAAGGGCAGGACCAGCAGGCCAGCATAGAAGTGCCAGCGCCAGACGGCGCGGTAGACGTCGGTGTGGATCCGTGGGCGTGCCGCGGGGTTGGCAGGGGCTGGGGAGGGCGGTGTCATGGGCGATGCAAAGAGGGCGGTGGAGGGCGGTGGAGGGAGGCGCAGGCCACAGGGCGTACGCAGCCTGTGCTGGACCCGCGCGCCAGCCCAAAAGGTTCCCCGGTGTCCGTCGACGGCCCAGGTGGCACGGGCGTGGCGCCGTGGTCGGACCTGGAGGAGCGGGGCTGCCGCACCCACGGCGGGCGGCCCGCGCCGGCGCGCCTCAGACCGTCCGGGAACGGGCCAGCGGCGGGTTTTTGATGAAGTACTGGCGGATGCCGTCCATCATGGCGTCGGCCAGCTTGACCTGGTAGGTGGGGCTGCGCAGCTTCTGCTCTTCATCGGGGTTGCTGATGAAGGCGGTTTCGATCAGCACGCTGGGAATGTCCGGCGCCTTGAGCACGGCAAAGCCCGCCTGTTCGACGCGGGGCTTGTGCAGCCGGGCAAAGTCGCCGATCTGCGTCAGCAGGGCGGTGCCCAGCTTCAGGCTGTCGTTGATCTGGGCGGTGGTGCTCATGTCCAGCAGCATTTCCTGCACGCCCTTGTCCTGGCTGCGCACGTTCAGGCCGCCGACCAGGTCGGCCTGGTTTTCCTTGTCCGCCAGCCAGCGGGCCGCCGTGCTGGAGGCCCCCTTGTGGCTGAGCGCGTACACGCTGGCACCGGCGGCCGAAGGGCGGGTGAAGGCATCGGCGTGGATGCTGATGAACAGGTCGGCCTGCACGCGGCGCGCCTTTTGCACGCGCACGCCCAGGGGCACGAAGAAGTCACCGTCGCGCGTCATGTAGGCCCGCATGGGGCTGCCGTTGACCGTGCTCTTGTTGATGCGGTCGCGCAGCAGCTTGGCGATCTTCAGGACCACGTCCTTCTCATAGGTGCCCTTGGGGCCGACGGCGCCGGGGTCCTCGCCGCCATGGCCGGGGTCCAGCGCCACGATGATGATGCGGTCGGTCTTGCGCGCCGGCGCGGGGCTGGCGGTCATGGAGCTGCCCGGTGTTTTGGACGCCGGGGCAGCCGGTGTGGGCGCCGTCGCCGTCGAGGTCGCTGGGGCTGCCGGCGTGGGGGGGGCGGCGTTGGGCTGGCTGTGCTTGGCGATCAGGTCGCCCAGCGGGTCCTGGGCCGGTGCGGAGGGGCTGGGGCTGAGGACCGGTGGCAGGTCGGGGTGGCTGCTGGCATCGCGCAGCCGCTCCTGGATCAGCGCCTCCAGCGGGTCCATGGGCTTGGAGGGGTAGAGGTCGAACACCAGCCGGTGCTGGTAGCTGGCCACGGGCTTGAGCGAGAACACCTGGGGCACGGCATCCTGCTTGAGGTCGATCACCAGGCGCACCACGTTCGGGCTGTTCTGCCCCACGCGGATGGCCGCGATGTTCGGGTCGTCCGGCCGCACCTTGGCCACCAGTTCCTTGAGGGCGCTGTTGAGCTGCAGGCCCTCGATGTCCACGGCCAGCCGGGGTGGTGATTGGATCAGGGTCTGCTTGGCCACCAGGGGCACATCGGACTCCAGGGTGACGCGCGAATAGTCTTCGGCGGGCCACACGCGCACCGCCATGATGGAGGCGCCGAAGGCGATTTGCTGCTTGCCCGCCAGCAGCAGGGCCAGGCTACCGGCTTGCAGCAGGGTGCGGCGGTTGGGACGGTAGGCGGTGAACAGGGGGTGCGCGGCGTCGTCGCTCATTGGGGCCAGTGCTGCAGCATGCGCCGCCCGCGCTCTGTGCTGGTGCGCAGAGTGACGCGGCGCTGGGTTTCGTCAATTGCTTCAATATGAATAGCTAGGTCCGCTGGCGGTGTCAGCGCAGCAGCCTTTTCCGGCCATTCTGCCAGTTTCAGGCCCTCTGCCGCAAAAATGTCACGAAAACCTGCATCTTCCCATTCGCGCGGATCGTCGAAACGGTAGAAGTCAAAGTGCCAGATGTCCAGGCCCGGGGCTTCGTGCGGCTCC
The DNA here is from genome assembly GCF_036541385.1 of Comamonas sp. GCA5. Lineage (NCBI taxonomy): Bacteria > Pseudomonadati > Pseudomonadota > Betaproteobacteria > Burkholderiales > Comamonadaceae > Comamonas > Comamonas sp. GCA5. Next base: position 25,367 of record NZ_JAZHFR010000028.1, read on the forward strand.
ACCACGGCGTAGGTAGGGCTTTTGATGCGGCCGGCCACCCCCAGGCTGCGCAGCAGGTGGCGCACCAGCGTGGTCTTGCCGGCGCCCAGGTCGCCGTGCAAGGTGATGTAGGCGTTGCGGGCTTCGGGCAGGGCCGCCAGCGCAGCGGCAAAAGCCGCAGTCGCCGTCTCGTCTTGCCAGGTGAGCACGCGCTCGTCGGCCGGGCCGCTTTCTACAATCGAAGGGTTATGGTGTGCAGCAGTCAATTGGTTCCTTTGATGCAGGACTGGGCCCGCGAGCTGGGATTTTCCCAAATCGGCGTGTCCGGCGTGGATTTGTCGTCTTGTGAGGACGGGCTGCTGCAATGGCTGGCCCAGGGCTTCCACGGCCAGATGCAGTACATGCAGGCCCACGGCCTCAAGCGCGCACGCCCGGCGGAGCTGGTGCCGGGCACGGTCAGCGTGATCACGGCGCGCATGGACTACCTGCCGGACAGCACGCCCCAGGACTGGCAGGCCGTGGAATGGGCGCGGTTGCAGCGCCCGCAGGAGGCCATCGTCTCGGTCTATGCCCGCGGGCGGGACTACCACAAGGTGCTGCGCAACCGGCTGCAGAAGCTGGCCGAGCGCATTGCGCAGGAGGTCGGCCCGCTGGGGCACCGCGCCTTCACGGATTCGGCGCCGGTGATGGAGGCCGAGCTGGCGCGCCGCAGTGGCCAGGGCTGGCGCGGCAAGCACACGCTGGTGCTGAGCCGCGATGCGGGTTCCATGTTCTTCCTGGGGGAAATCTATGTGGACCTGGCGCTGCCTGAGACGGCGCCGGTCACCGCGCACTGCGGCAGTTGCAGCAGCTGCATCGATGCCTGCCCCACGGGCGCCATCGTTGCGCCGCACCGCGTGGACGCGCGGCGCTGCATCTCCTACCTGACCATCGAGCACGACGGGGCGATCCCGCAGGAGTTGCGTCCCCTGATGGCCAACCGCATCTACGGCTGCGACGATTGCCAGCTGGCCTGCCCGTGGAACAAGTTTGCCCAGCGCAGCCCACTGCCGGACTTCGATGTGCGCGGCGGCATGGTCGGCAGCACCCTGGTGCAGCTGTTCGGCTGGGACGAGGCCACGTTCCTGCGCTGCACCGAGGGCAGCCCCATCCGCCGCATCGGCCATGAACGCTGGCTGCGCAACATCGCCGTGGCCCTGGGCAATGCGCTGTGCGCAGAGCCCCAGGCCGATGCCCGGGCGGCGCTGCGCCAGGCGCTGCAGGCGCGGGCCACGCACGACAGCGCCCTGGTGCGCGAGCACGTGCAGTGGGCGTTGGCGCAAGCTGCGGACGAATAAAAAAGAGCGGCCTGCGCATGTGGCGCAAGCGTTTCATTAATAAATAGCTGTCAAACGGCCGCTGTGCAAGCGCAGCACGCTCACTTTTTCCATCAATGTGCCAGCAAGCCCTGGCGGCGCAGGGCCTGCTCCAGCGACTGGGCAAAGGCCGCGTAGCCTTGGGCGTTGGCGTGCACCTGGTCGGCTCGCAGGCCGGCATCGCCCAGGATGGGGCCCCAGAGGTTGGCGATCAGCGGCACCTTCAGTTCCTGGGCCAGATCCTGGTACAGCGGGTGATCGCTGGGCGTGGCGCCCCCGGCGGCCATCAGGCTGGGCTGGGGTATGGCCACCAGCACCGCCTGGGCGTTGGCAGCCTGGATGCTGCGCACGATCTGCGCCAGGGCCTCGCGCGTGGTGCCGGGCGCGGCACGGCGCAGAAAATCGTTGCCGCCCAGTCCCACGATCACCAGGCGCGGGGCATGCTCCTGCAGCAGGGCCGGCAGGCGCGCCAGGCCTTGTGCGCTGGTGTCGCCGGAGACCCCGGCGTTGGTCACCTCCCAGCCCGTACTCTCGGCCAGCAGGCTGGGCCAGTCCTCGCCAGGGCGGGCGCCGACCCCGGCGGTCAGCGAATCCCCCAGGGCCAGCACGCTGGCACCGGCCGGCACGGCGGCTGCCGGGGGCGTCTTGGCACCGCAGGCCAGCAGGACCGATGTCGACAACAGGGCGAGCAGGGCGGTGCGGCGTGGAATCATGGCGTGGGCAGCAAGGACGTCAGGGACAAGGCATAGGGCAGGCTGAGCACACCGAGGATGGTGGACAGCGTGACCAGGCCGGCGACATACGGTCCGTTATAGCCCATGCGTGCCGCCAGCACATAGCAGGTCGAGGCCGTGGGCAGGGCCGAAAACAACAGCAGCACCAGCGCCTGCTCGCCCTGCAGGCCAAACACATGGATGGCGCCCAGCGCGATCAGGGGCTGGAGCAGGTGCCGGATGCCCAGCACGCCGACGCTCAGGCGCTTGGCGTGCGTGAGCAGGCCCAGCTGCATGCCGGCGCCGGCCGACATCAGGCCCAGGGCGATGGAGGCCGCGCCAATGCGCGCCACCGGCGGCTCCAGCCAGGTGGGCATGCGAAAGCCCAGCAGGTTGGCGCACAGGCCGCAGACCGTGGCGACGATCAGCGGGTTGCGGATCAGCTGGCCCCAGAAGCTGTGCTGGCCCTCGCGCGTCATAGGCCACACCGCCGCAATGTTGAACATCGGCACGCAAAAACCGATGAGCACGGAAATGAACAGCAGCCCCTGGGCGCCCGCCAGCCGGTCCGCCAGCGCCAGGCCGATGAAGGAGTTGAAGCGGAACGCCACCTGCGCGGCGCCGGCATGGTCGCGCGTGCTGATGTGGCGGCGCAGCCCGGGCCACTACGGCAGGCTGTAGGCCAGCGCGATGCCCGCCAGCCCCGAGGTGACGCCCGCCGCGATCAGGCTGGAGGTGGTGGCCCAGTCCAGCGGACTTTTGACGATGGAGTGGAACAGCAGCACCGGGAACAGCAGGTAGTACACCAGGGCTTCCGCCCCCTGCCAGATGGGGCGGTTCAGCGGGCTGAAGCGGCACAGCAGATAGCCCAGCAAGATGAGGGCAAAGTCGGGGAAGAGGAGTTGGGCGTAATTCACGGGCGCACAGCTTACTCTGGACGGGCGCCGCCGGCGGGTCTGGAGTGTTGCCGCGCTGGCGCACCGGCGACAGTTCTTAGGTCGCAGGCATGCACAAAGTGTTACCGGGAATCTACTGAGAAAAAAGCCGTTGCCTGCCTGCCCGCTGGGAAAGTGCGTCCTTTAGCATCCAATGCTGTACCCAAACTTACAACGTGAGGAGTCCCAGACCTATGAATCGTCGCACCTGCATTGGCCTTGCATTCGCGCTGGTGGGTTCTGTCGCCATGGCACAAACCTATCCCACGAAACCCATCAAGCTGCTGGTGCCGTTTGCCCCCGGCGGCACGACGGACATCATTGCGCGCGTGATGGCGGAGCCTCTGGGGCGTGAGCTGGGGCAAACCGTGATCGTGGAAAACAAGGGCGGTGGCGGCGGCGTGATCGGCGCGCTGGAGACCTCGCGCGCCGCGCCGGACGGCTATGCGCTGGGGATTGCCACGGTGTCCACCACGGCCACCAACCCCGCCATCAATCCCAAGATCCCCTACAACACCCTCACGGACTTCACCCCCGTGATCAACATCGCGGCCACACCGAATGTGCTGGCCGTGAACCCCAAGTTCGGTCCCACCAACCACAAGGATTTCCTGGCCACGCTGAAGGCTTCCCAGGGCAAGTTCTCGTACGCCTCCTCGGGCACCGGGGGCATCCAGCACATGCTGATGGAGCTGTACAAGAGCCTGACCGGCACCTTCATCACCCACATTCCCTACCGTGGCGCGGGCCCCGCGCTGAACGACACGGTGGCGGGCCAGGTGCCCATGATTCTGGACAACCTGCCTTCGGCGCTGCCGTTCATCAAGGACAAGCGCCTGCTGCCGATCGCTGTGGCCGCGCCCTCGCGCCTGGCGGTGCTGCCCGATGTGCCCACCTTCAAGGAAGTGGGTCTGGAGCCCGTGAACCGCATGGCCTACTACGGTATCGTGGGTCCCAAGGGCATGCCCAAGGACGTGGTCGACAAGCTGAATGCCGCCGTCAAGAAGGTGCTGCACGACCCCGCCGTGATCAAGCGCATCGAAGACACGGGCTCGCTGGTGATCGGCAATTCGCCGGAAGAGTTTGCCCAGCAGATCAAGGCGGAGTACGAGACCTACAAAAAGGTCGTGGTCGAGCAGAAGCTGACGCTGGAATGAGGACCTGATCGGTCCCCGGGTACCAAGGCGCTGCCCTATAGGGGCCGCGCCTTTTTTTATCGCCCACAATCGCTGACCATGAGTGATGCAACCCTGCAGGCCAGCCTATCGGCCATCGATGACTTCATCGAATCCCTGTTTCTGGAGGATGGCCTGTCCGCTAACACCTTGCAGGCCTACCGCCGGGATCTGACGGCCTGCGCGCAATTTCTGGCGCAGACCGATGCAGCCTGTACGCTGGATGCGGCGCAGGAGTCGCACCTGCAGGCCTTTTTGCAGGCGCGCCATGTGCAGGGCGTCAAGGCCGTGTCCAGCAACCGTGGGCTGAGCGTGCTGCGCCGCTATTTCCACTGGGGCTTGCGCGAACGCCGCATCCAGAGCGATCCCACGGTGCGCCTGCTGGCCGCCAAGAAGCCACTGCGCGTGCCCCACACCCTGACCCAGGCCCAGGTGGAAGCCTTGCTGCTGGCGCCGGATGTCACCACGTCCCTGGGGCTGCGGGACCGCGCCATGCTGGAGCTGATGTATGCCAGCGGCCTGCGGGTGAGCGAGCTGGTGGGGTTGCAGATGCACCATCTGGACATTCCGGCCGGCGTGCTGCGCACCGAGGGCAAGGGCCGCAAGGAGCGTCTGGTGCCGTTTGGCGAGGAGGCGCAGGCCTGGCTGCTGCGTTATCTGCAGGAGGCCCGTGCCGCCATCCTGCATGGCCAAAGCACGAGTGACCTGTTCGTCACCCAGCGTGGCAGCGGCATGACGCGGGTGATGTTTTGGGTGCTGGTGAAGAAATATGCCCAGGTGGCGGGCATCACGGCCCCGCTGTCGCCCCACACGCTGCGCCATGCCTTTGCCACGCATTTGCTCAACCATGGCGCGGATTTGCGCGTGGTGCAGATGCTGCTGGGGCATGCCGATATTTCGACGACCACCATCTACACGCATGTGGCGCGCGAGCGCCTGCAGCAACTGCATGCCCAGCACCACCCGCGTGGCGGAGGAGCTTAAGCGGCCTTGATGTGGATTAAGGTAAATTAATCTTCATGCAAAATCAAAGACTGGTTTGTCAATACGGAGTAACGATCATGAACGCCATGCGCCGCGGCCTGTTGGCCGCCGCACTGCTGTCTGCTGCAGCACCCGCCATTTCCTGGGCTGAGACCGCACCCTGGCCCAGCAAACCGATCCGCATCGTGGTGGCCTACCCCGGTGGGGGCGTGAGCGACACGGTGGCGCGTGCCCTGGGGGAGAAGCTCAGCGTGCAACTGGCCACCCCCATCGTGGTGGAGAACAAGGCTGGTGCCGGTGGCACGATTGGCCTGGATGCCGTGGCCAAGGCGGCCCCCGATGGCTACACGATCGGCTTTGCCGCCATCAGCCCCGTGGCCCTGAACCCGCACCTGGGCGCGGTGCCGTTCGATCCGCAAAAGGACCTGGCCCCCGTGGTCAGCGTGATGTATTCGCCAGTGCTGATCCTGGGCACCTCCGCCAACCGTGCGTCCAGCTTCCAGGCCTTGCTGGCAGAGTCCAAGAGCCATCCCGGGGCGGTGCGCTGGGCGACCGCTGGTCTGGCATCCCTGGGGCACATCGTGCTGGAGCAGGTGAAGTACAGCAGCAAGGTGGACATCACGCACATCCCCTACAAGGGCGGTGGCCAGCAGCTCAACGATGCCCTGGGCGGGCAGTTTGAGGTGTTGTCGACGAATGCCGGCCCCACCGTGATGCAGCACATCCAGGCCGGCAAGCTCAAGGCCCTGGCCGTGGGCGCACCGCAGCGCCTGGAATCGCTGCCGCAGGTCCCCACACTGGCAGAGCTGGGCTTTCCTGAAGCCAATTCCACTTCGCTGTTCGGCATCTTTGCCCCGGGCAAGACACCACAGGCCGTGCTGCAGCGTTTGAACAAAGAGTTCAACAAGGCATTGACCGAGCCTGACATCCAGGCCAAGCTCAAGGCTTCGGACAACGTTCCAACCGGAGGCGATGCGCAGACCTTTGCCAAGCAGATTGCGCAAGAGTCGGCCAACAACGCCCGCATCATCAAGGCCGCCAACCTGCGCGCGCAGTGATGCAGCGCCGCGAGGCCGTGAAAAAGCCACCGCAAAGGTGGCTTTTTTATGTGCGGTGGCGTGGTGTGCCGGCTTAGCCGACGTCGTCGGCCAGGTTGTCGGCCCACGCCAGGGCCTGCAGGTGCGCCCAGTTGACCTGGTGGTTGGACAGGTGCAGGGCTTCGGAGGTGCGGGCAAAGACTTCGTCGTCGCCGTTCTCGCAGGCCAGCACCAGCTCCAGGAAGGGGGCGTAGACCCCCGTCTTGTGCAGCAGGGCATCCTGGACCGTCTGGGGCAGGGCGATCGAGCTCAGCGCCTTGTCCATGGGAATGCCCAGCATCACGTCGAGCAGGGAGAACACCCCGACCACGAAGGCATTGTCGACTTCCTCCGTGGACAGCATCTCGGCGGCCAGCAGCTCCATCAGGCGACCGCGTACCACGGCGGTCTGGCCGACGGCAGGGGCCGGTGCCCCCGCGCGGAGGTGGTCATCAGCAGAGCGGCCCAGCGGAACAGCTTTTTGAGCCCCAGGATCATGACCGCATGGCGGAACGAGGTGATTTCGCAGGACAGGCCGAAGCCCGAGGAGTTGATGAAGCGCAGCAGGTTGAAGGACAGCGTGGGGTCCTTCTTGAGCACTTCCTCAATCTCTGCCGTGCTGCTCTGGCTGCGCACCAGGTTGAGCAATTGCAAGATGGTGCCTTGCGAGGGGCGCACGGTCTTGGCGGACACCACATCGGGGCGGGCGAACCAGAAGCCCTGGAACAGGCGCACGCCCAGCGAGTGCATCAGATCGAACTGTTCCTGGGTCTCCACCTTCTCCGCCACGATCTGTGCCGTGGTGTGGGTCTGGGCAAATTTCACCAGCGCTTCGGCACTCTCGACCGGGAAGCTCAGCATGTCGAGCTTGATGAAGCTTGCCATCGGCAGCCAGTGCACGTAGGCGCGGCGCAGCAGGTTCTGGTCGAACGCCAGGCGAAAGCCGCGCTGGCGCAGGCTTTGGAGCACGGGGATCAGGGCGGCAATCTCTTCGGGCGTGGCGTCATCGCCCAGGGTGGGCACTTCCAGCACCACCTTGTCGGGGTGGATCAGCTCCAGGTGGCCGCCCACCAGGCTCTCGTGGGTGCAGTTGACGAACACCAGCTTGCGTCCGACCAGTGCCTCGGTGCCGGCATACGACAGGGCGTTGAACAGCAGGGCCGCGTCACTGGCGGCCGTGTGCGCATCCACGGCGGTTGTGCGATCGAACAGCTCATAGCCAAAAACTTCGCGGCGCTCGTTCAGAATGGCCTGGCGGCCAATCATGGACACGGAGTCATCGGTCACGCCGGCAGGCAGGGCGGGAGCGGTCGGGTAGGCACTGGAATCAGAGGTCATCGGTGGTGTGTACGCGGTCATGGGCCTTTGCGGGCAGCTGATAACCGCCAATGGTAGTGGGTGCAACAGGCTCTGGTGCCCCACTGTACTGGATTGGCAACACCGTGGCGACCGGTATTCCGTACGTGATGTCCCGCAGGTTTATTGCGTGATCTGGTCGCACCAGGCCAGGGCCTGCAGGTGGGCCCAGTTGATCTGCTGGCTGGTGAGCTGGAGCACCGAGGCCGAGTGGTCGAAGGCCAGGTCATCGCTGCTTTCACAGGCTTCGGCCAGCTGCAGCAGCTCGCCAAAGATGCCCTCGTGCTTGAGCAGGGCGTCGCGCACGGCGGTCGGGATGTTGATCAGCTGCAGCGCATCCTGCATGGGGATGCTGAGCATGGCATCCAGCAGCGAGAAGATGCCGACCACAAAGGCCTGCTCCGCCTCTTCCTCGCTCATGAACTCCAGGGCCAGCAGTTCCATCAGGCGGCCACGGATGACGGCGGTGTGGCCGATCGAGGCGCTGGTGTTGCCGTACTTGGATGCGGTGAGCAGCAGGGCCGCCCAGCGGAACAGCTTCTTCAGGCCCATGATCATCACGGCCTGGCGGAACGAGGTGATTTCGCGCGCGGTGCCAAAACCGGCGGAATTGATCAGGCGCATCAGGTTGAAGGCCAGCCCGGCGTCCTTCTTCAGCACTTCCTCGATCTCATCGGTGCTGGCCTGGCGGCGCAGCAGGTTGATGAGCTGGATGATGCTGGCCTGGTTGGGTGCCAGCAGCTTGGTCTCAACCACGGCAGGGCGCGAGAACCAGTAGCCCTGGAACAGGGAGACGCCGATGCTCTTGAGCAGGTCGAACTGCTGCGGGGTCTCGACCTTGGTGGCAATCAGCTGGGCCGTGGAGTGGCGCGCCGCGTAGTTCACCAGCACGGCCAGTTGCTCGGGGCGCAGCACGGTCAGGTCCAGCTTGATGAAGTCCGCCAGCGGCAGCCAGGTGGCGTAGGCCGATTCCAGCACGGTGTGGTTGAAGGACAGCTTGAAGCCGCGTTCCCGCAGGCCACGCAGGATCGGCAGGCGGGCCACTGCCTCGGTGGCGGCGACATGGCCCAGGGGCTCGACCTCGAGCACCACTTTCTCGGGGTTGAGCAACTCCAGGTGCCCACCGGCCAGGCTTTCGTGCGTGCTGTTGACGAACAGCAGCTTGGTGCCCACCAGGTCTTCGCGGCCGGCATGGGACATGGCAGTGAACAGCAGGATGACGTCGGTGGCCGCCGTGTGTTCGGCTGGAGCGCGGGAGCGGTTGAACAGCTCGTAGCCAATCACATCCTTTTCCACATTCACGATGGCCTGGCGTGCAATCGTGAGAGAACCGGCATGAGCAACAGGCGTGGATGAGGGCGGGACGGGGGCAAAAACGGACATGTCTGCGGGTTGGCGTTGCGTAATCTGGGTGGTCGGTGAATCCAGCATGTCAGTGCTGTTCCAGCCAGGCCAGCTCTTCGTCGGTAAACCCTGCGGCCTGTCGGGCCTGGGTATTGAACGGTGGGCGAGGGCGAGGCGCTTCGTATTTCAGAGCCAATGCAGTGTAGTGCGATTGCGGATCCATATCATTGCGCTGGCATAAGAAGCGATACCAATGGTTACCGATGGCCACATGGCCGACCTCCTCGCGCAGGATGACATCCAGGATCTCCACGGCGGCCCAGGCATCGGGGGTGCCGGCCTGGCGCAGCTTGGCCTGGATCTGGGGCGTGGCGTCGAGTCCACGCGCCTCCAGCGTGCGCGGAACCAGGGCCATGCGGGCGGTGATGTCGTGTGCGGTTTTCTCGCACATGGTCCACAGTCCCTGGTGCGCTGGGAAGTCGCCGTAGTCGTGGTTCTGGGCCAAAAGCCAGTCGCGGATCAGTAAAAAATGCTTACCTTCCTCACCAGCCACTTGCAACCAATCTTGGTAGTAGGCCGCAGGCATGGCATCAAAGCGCCAGATGGCGTCCAGGGCCAGGTTGATGGCGTTGAATTCGATGTGCGCGATCGCGTGCATCAGGGTGATGCGGCCCTCCAGGGTGGCTGGGGAGCGGCGGGCCACTTCGGTGTGGTGGCGCAGCACCGGGCGCTGCGGATGCCCGGGCAGGTGGCAGCCGGCCGGCAGGGCGGGCGCGGTCGGGGCGATGGAGAACTGTGCGCTGTGCGCAAACATTTCCATAGCAGCCGTCGCTTTGTGGATGGGGTCGCAGAGGCACAAAACCTCAAGGGCGCGTTGTCGAAGCTCCATACCTACAATTCTAATTTTCCCGCGCAGACAAAAACAGGAGACACAGCATGGCCGTATACGCATTGGAAGAACTGGTGCCCGAGGTGGCAGACAGCGCCTGGATCGCCGACAGCGCCCAGGTGATGGGCAAGGTGCAGATTGGCGCCGACGCCAGCGTCTGGTTTGGCACCGTGGTGCGCGGGGATACGGACAGCATCAGCATCGGCGAAGGCAGCAACGTGCAGGACGCCAGTGTGCTGCACGCCGATTTCGGCATGCCTTTGGCGATTGGCCGACACGTGACCGTGGGCCATCAGGTCATGCTGCACGGGTGCACGATCGGCGACGAGTCCTTGATCGGAATTGGCGCTATCGTGCTCAACGGGGCGAAAATTGGCAAAAACTGCTTGGTGGGTGCAGGTGCGCTGGTGACCGAAGGCAAGGAGTTTCCGGATGGATCGATGATCATCGGCAGTCCGGCCCGCGTGGTCCGGCAGCTCACCCCCGAGCAGATGGAAGGTCTGCGCCGCAGTGCGCAGCACTATATCGAGAATGCGCGCCGCTTCAAGGCGGGGCTGCGCAAGCTGGGCTGAGGCCCGGCACTTACAGCAATCACTGACTGGGATACACACAGCGTGTCTGAACTCCACAAATTCCTATTCGATGGCCTGCCGGTGCGCGGCATGATCGTGCGACTGACCGATGCCTGGAAGGACATCCTCCAGCGTCGCGCCAGCAACACCGACACCGGGGCCTATCCGGCCCCCGTGCGCGAGCTGCTGGGGGAGATGGCGGCGGCCAGCGTGCTGATGCAGTCCAACATCAAGTTCAATGGCGCTCTGGTGTTCCAAATCTTCGGTGACGGCCCGGTCAAGGTGGCCGTGGCCGAGGTGCAGTCCAACCTGGCGCTGCGCGCCACGGCCTCGGTGCATGGCGCCGTGCCTGCGGGCGCGGAGCTGGCGGAGCTGGTCAACCTACAGGGGGGCGGGCGCTGCGCCATCACGCTGGATCCCAAGGACCGCTTGCCGGGCCAGCAGCCTTACCAGGGCGTGGTGCCGCTGCAGGGCATGGACGGCGAGCCGTTCGAGAAGATTTCCGAAGTACTGCAGCACTACATGCGCCAGTCCGAACAGCTGGACACCTGCATCGTGCTGGCCGCCAACGACGAGGTGGCGGCGGGCCTGATGATCCAGCGCATGCCGCTCAAGGGCCAGGACAACCTGGCCGGGGCCACCGAGAGCCGCCAGGACGAGCAGGACGCCATCGGCGCCAGCGAGGACTACAACCGCATCGCCACGCTGGCTGCCAGCCTGACGCGCGACGAGCTGCTGGGGCTGGATGTGGACACCATCCTGCGCCGCCTGTTCTGGGAGGAGAAGCTGTTGCGCTTCGTGCCCCAGGACGGTGACCAGGGCCCGCACTTCGCCTGCACCTGCAGCCGCGAACGCGTGGAAGACATGCTGCGCAACCTGGGCCAGGAGGAAGTGGCGCAGGTGGTGCAGGAGCAGGGACATGTGGAAGTCGGCTGCGACTACTGCGGCGCCCAGTACCGCTTTGACGCGGTGGATGCGGCCCAGCTGTTCACGGCCGCGCAGCACCAGGCACCTGGCTCGTCCTCGGTGCAGTAATTCAGGGGCCGCGGCACCCGCAGGGTGCTGCATGAAAGATAGCTGCCAGCGCGCGGTGTGCTTGGATTTCCGGTTTCAAGAGATCGGAAATCCAGGGCCAACAAGCGCAGGCAGCTATTTTTTTTATGCCTAACGTGGCCGCGCTGGCGCTCAGCGCTGCAGCAGGTGCTGGAACAGCTGGTGTTCGCTGGCGGCGTCCAGGCACTCCTGGCAGTCGTCCTGCAGATGGGGGGCATTGCCCTGGGCGGGCGTGGTGATCCAGGGGCGCAGTTGCTGGGCCTGTTGCGCGGCGTTGCCGTACAGCATGTGGACCGGCCAGGGGCTGTGCGACAGGTGTTCGGCGCGCCAGGCGGCTTCCAGGCGCAGTGCTGCATCGGGCGCGCCGGTAGGCAGCAGGGCCCACAGCAGCAGACTGTCTGCCGGCATGGCCGGCATGGGCCAGTGCGTCAGCGGCTGCAGTCCGTGCAGCGGCACACGGGCCTGGGCGGCGGCGTGCAGCACCTGGGCGCAGTGGGCTGCGCTGGCGCACAACAGGATGCGGGGGGCAGGAGGCAAGGGCTGGCGCAAGCGGGGGGCCCGAAGGCAGGAAGGGCAGACCGGGCGCCCTCAGCGGCGCATGATCTGCACGTAAATCTCGTTGGGGCGGACCATGCCCAGCTCGCTGCGTGCCTTTTCCTGGATGCTGTCCTGGCCGTCGCGCAGGTCGGCGACCTCGGACGACAGGCGCTCGTTTTCCTTGCGGGCCTGCGCGTTGGTGGCGTGCAGTTCGTTGATCTGGGCGCGCAGTTCGGCCACGCGGTCCATGCTGCCCGCACCCAGCCACAACTGGGCATGGGTAATGGCCAGCAGGCTCAGCAAGACGACGGTGACGATGCGAGAAACCATGGGTGGATTCAAAAAACCGGGGCCAGTTGGCCCCGGTTCTGGTGCAGGGGGTGAGCCCGAAGATTAACGCAGGTTATAGAAAGCGTCACGGCCAGGGTACACGGCCACGTCGCCCAGGTCTTCCTCAATGCGCAGCAGCTGGTTGTACTTGGCGATGCGGTCCGAACGGCTCATCGAGCCGGTCTTGATTTGACCCGCATTCAGGCCCACGGCGATGTCGGCGATGGTGCTGTCTTCGGTTTCGCCCGAGCGGTGCGAGATCACGGCGGTGTAGCCGGCGCGCTTGGCCATCTCGATGGCGGCGAAGGTCTCGGTCAGGGTGCCGATCTGGTTGATCTTGATCAGGATGGAGTTGGCGATCTTCTTGTCGATGCCTTCCTTCAGGATCTTGGTGTTGGTCACGAACAGGTCGTCACCCACCAGTTGCACCTTGGCGCCCAGGCGCTCGGTCAGGATCTTCCAGCCGTCCCAGTCGCCTTCGTGCATGCCGTCTTCGATGGAGATGATGGGGTACTTGTCGCACCAGCCGGCCAGCATGTCGGTCCACTGGGCGGCGTTCAGCGTCATGTTGCCTTCGCCTTCCAGCACGTACATGCCGTCCTTGTAGAACTCGGAAGCGGCGCAGTCCAGGCCCAGGGCGATCTGCTCGCCGGGGGTGTAACCGGCCTTTTCGATGGCTTCGATGATCAGCTGGATCGCGGCTTCGTGGTTTTCCACGGAAGGTGCGAAACCGCCTTCGTCGCCCACGGCGGTGGACATGCCCTTGTGGTGGATGATGGCCTTCAGCGCGTGGAACACTTCGGCGCCCCAGCGCACGGCTTCACGGAAGGTGGGGGCACCCACGGGGATGATCATGAACTCTTGCAGGTCCAGCGAGTTGTTCGCGTGGGCGCCGCCGTTGATCACGTTCATCATGGGCACGGGCAGTTGCACGCCGCCCATGCCGCCGAAGTAGCGGTACAGGGGCAGGCCGGCTTCTTCAGCAGCGGCGCGGGCCACGGCCATGGACACGGCCAGCATGGCGTTGGCGCCCAGGCGGCTCTTGTTCTCGGTGCCGTCCAGGTCGATCATGGTCTTGTCCAGGAACGCCTGTTCCGACGCGTCCAGACCGATCACCGCCTGAGCGATCTCGCCGTTGATGTTGTCCACGGCCTTGAGCACGCCCTTGCCCAGGTAACGGCCCTTGTCGCCGTCACGCAGCTCGATCGCTTCGCGCGAGCCGGTGGACGCGCCCGATGGCACGGCCGCACGGCCCATCACGCCAGATTCCAGCAGCACGTCGCATTCGACGGTGGGGTTGCCGCGGCTGTCCAGGACTTCACGTCCTACGATGTCAACGATTGCACTCATGGTGTTTTCCTCGGAAGGTTTTTAAAACGGGGCGGCAGGCGTGGCGGTGGGGTCGGGTGGTGGTTCGCCCCATGCGGCCAGGCATGCTTTGAGCGGATGTGAAAAAGCACGCCCACAGAGCGTGCTTTCTCGCTTCAAGATTCAATCACGTCACGCGCGCTGCGCATCTTACGCAAACTCAGGCGGAAAAGTGGTTTTCCAGGAAACCGTGGCGCTTGGTCACGTCGTCCAGCGCCACCAAAGTCTCCAGCAAGGCCTTCATGTGCTTGAGGGGCACGGCGTTGGGGCCGTCGCTCAGGGCGTTGCAGGGATCGGGGTGGGTTTCCATGAACAGGCCCGCCACGCCCACGGCCACGGCCGCGCGCGACAGCACGGGCACCATCTCGCGCATGCCGCCGCTGCTGGTGCCGTTGCCGCCGGGCAACTGCACGCTGTGCGTGGCGTCGAACACCACGGGGGCGCCGGTCTCGCGCATGATGGCCAGCGAGCGCATGTCGCTGACCAGGTTGTTGTAGCCAAAGCTGGCGCCGCGTTCGCAGGCGGTGAACATGTCGGGGTCCTGGCCCACTTCGATGGCGGCGGCGCGCGCCTTGTCGATGACATTCTTCATGTCATGCGGTGCCAGGAACTGGCCCTTCTTGATGTTGACCGGCTTGCCGCACTGGGCCACGGCGCGGATGAAGTCCGTTTGGCGACACAGGAAGGCGGGGGTCTGCAGCATGTCGACCACCGATGCCACGTGGGGGATTTCCTCCACGGTGTGCACGTCGGTCAGCACGGGCACGCCGATCTCCTTGCGCACCTTGGCCAGGATCTCCAGGCCCTTTTCCATGCCGGGGCCACGGAAGCTGGTGCCCGAGGAACGGTTGGCCTTGTCGAAGCTGCTCTTGAACAGGAAGTTGATGCCCAGCGCGGAGGTGATCTCCTTGAGCTGGCCCGCCACGTCCATCTGCAGTTGCTCGGACTCGACCACGCAGGGGCCGGCAATCAGGAAGAAGCGCTGGTCCAGACCAATGTCGAAGCCGCAGAGTTTCATGGGGTGTTCCTTTATGGCATGCGGTGCATGCTTCAAAAATCAAAGCTGCTTGCGCAGGTGATGCAATGACTTCAGCTTTAAATGATGCTGAAGTCATTGCGTTTCAAGCGCTGGCAGCTCCTTTTTTCAGACTTGTCCCGGATGCCGGGATCAGGCCTTCTTCTGGTCCATGGCCGCCTTGATGAAGGCGTTGAACAGCGGGTGGCCGTTCCAGGGCGTGGACTTGAACTCGGGGTGGAATTGCACGCCGATGTACCAGGGGTGGACGTCCTTGGGCAGTTCCACGATCTCGGTCAGTTGCTCGCGCTGCGTCAGCGCGGAGATCACCAGACCGGCTGCGCGCAACTGGTCCAGGTACTGCACGTTGGCTTCGTAGCGGTGGCGGTGGCGCTCGGTCACCACGTCGCCGTAGATGCTGTGGGCCAGGGTGCCGGGCTGCACGTCGGACGACTGGGCGCCCAGGCGCATGGTGCCGCCCAGGTCGGAGTTGGCGTCACGCGTCTTGATGGTGCCGTCCTCGTCCTTCCACTCGGTGATCAGCGCGATCACGGGGTTGGGCGTGTGGGGATCGAACTCGGTGGAGTTGGCGCCTTCCAGGCCGGCCTTGTGGCGGGCGTATTCGATGGTGGCCACCTGCATGCCCAGGCAGATGCCCAGGTAGGGCACCTTGTTTTCACGGGCGAACTTGGCGGTCGAGATCTTGCCTTCCACACCGCGCGAACCAAAGCCGCCGGGCACCAGGATGGCGTCGTACTTGGACAGCTGTTCCTTGGCGTTGGCGTCGGTGATGGTTTCCGAGTCGATGTGGGTGATCTTCACGCGGGTGTGGTTGCGCAGGCCGGCGTGCTTGAGCGCTTCGTTGACCGACTTGTAGGCGTCGGACAGTTCCACGTACTTGCCGACCATGGCCACCTGCACTTCGCCCTGGGGGTGCTCGGTTTCGTAGACCAGATCGTCCCAGCGCTTGAGGTTGGCCGGCGCGGTGTTCAGGCGCAGCTTGTCGCAGATCAGGCCGTCCAGGC
The DNA here is from genome assembly GCF_036541385.1 of Comamonas sp. GCA5. Taxonomy (NCBI): domain Bacteria; kingdom Pseudomonadati; phylum Pseudomonadota; class Betaproteobacteria; order Burkholderiales; family Comamonadaceae; genus Comamonas; species Comamonas sp. GCA5. The sequence goes on from NZ_JAZHFR010000028.1 coordinate 41,073, forward strand.
CCTGCTCGTGCAGCATGCGGGGCACCTTGTAGATGGTGTCCACGTCCCACATGGAGATCACGCCCCATTCCTGCACGTTGGTGAACAGCGAAATCTTCTCGCGTTCTTCATCGGGCACGGCGTACTGGGCGCGGCACAGCAGCGCATCGGGCTGGATGCCGATTTCGCGCAGCTTCTGCACGGTGTGCTGGGTGGGCTTGGTCTTGAGTTCACCGGCGGCTGCGATGTAGGGCAGGTAGCTCAGGTGCACGAAGGCCGAATTGTTCTGGCCCAGCTTCAGGGACAGCTGGCGCACGGCTTCCAGGAAGGGCAGGGACTCGATGTCACCCACGGTGCCGCCGATTTCGCAGATGGCCACATCCACGGCGTCGTCGGTGCCGATGCCGGCGCCGCGCTTGACGTATTCCTGGATTTCGTTGGTGATGTGGGGGATGACCTGCACGGTCTTGCCCAGGTAGTCACCGCGACGCTCTTTTTCCAGCACGCTCTGGTAGATGCGACCGGTGGTGAAATTGTTGGACTGGCGCATGCGCGTTTCGATGAAACGCTCGTAGTGGCCCAGATCCAGGTCGGTTTCCGCACCATCGTCCGTCACGAACACTTCGCCGTGCTGGAAGGGGGACATCGTGCCGGGGTCCACGTTGATGTACGGGTCCAGCTTGATGAGGGTGACTTTCAGGCCGCGCGACTCGAGCAGCGCAGCAAGGGAGGCTGAGGCGATTCCCTTGCCCAGGGAAGACACCACACCGCCTGTGACGAAGACGAATTTGGTCATGTCTTGTTCGTTTTTATGGTGGTGGTAAAGACGAATTATAGGTGCCGGCCAGAAACTGCCGCTGAAAGCTGGGGCAATCAGCCCCGTGGCCTCTGCTACATTCGCGCCATGCAAGAACTCGCTGGCAAACACATTGTTCTGGGCCTCTCCGGGGGCGTTGCCTGTTACAAAACAGCACATTTATGCCGCCTGCTGACCAAGGCCGGCGCCGCCGTGCAGGTGGTGATGACCGAAGCGGCCGAGCAGTTCATCACCCCGGTGACCATGCAAGCCCTGTCGGGCCGCACGGTCTACACCTCGCAGTGGGATGCGCGCGAGGGCAACAACATGCCCCACATCAACCTCAGCCGCGAGGCCGATGCCATCGTCATCGCCCCCTGCAGCGCCGATTTCGTCGCCAAGCTGGCCCAGGGCCGTGCCGACGAGCTGCTCAGCCTGATGTGCCTGGCCCGGCCGACCGAGCGGGTGCCGCTGCTGCTGGCCCCGGCCATGAACCGCGAGATGTGGGCTCACCCTGCCACGCAGCGCAATTTTGCCCAGGCCGCCGCCGATGGCGCGCAGGTGCTGGGGGTTGGCGTGGGTGACCAGGCCTGCGGCGAAACCGGTGATGGCCGCATGCTGGAGCCCGAGGAACTGCTGGAGGACATCGCCGCCTGCTTCGCCCCCAAGCTGCTGGCCGGGCACCGGCTGTTGATCACGGCCGGCCCCACCTTCGAAGCCATTGACCCGGTGCGCGGCATCACCAACCTGTCCAGCGGCAAGATGGGCTTTGCCATCGCCGCGGCCGCGCAGGCGGCGGGCGCCGCGGTGACCCTGGTGGCCGGCCCCGTGCACCTGCCCACGCGCGCGGCGTGCAGCGCATCAATGTGCAGTCGGCCCGGCAGATGCTGGCTGCGGTGCAGTCCCAGGCCGACCAGGCCAGTATCTTCATCGCCACGGCCGCCGTGGCCGACTGGCGCCCGGCGAATGCCAGCGACCAGAAGATCAAGAAGGACGGCACGGGCGATGTGCCCGCGCTGGCGTTTGTCGAGAACCCGGACATCCTGGCCAGCGTCGCCCAGTCGCCACGTGCCCAAAGCGGAGCGCTGTACTGTGTCGGCTTTGCCGCCGAAAGCCACGACCTGCTGCAGCACGCTACGGCCAAGCGGGTGCGCAAGGGCGTGCCCTTGCTGGTCGGCAATATCGGCCCGGCCACCTTCGGTCAGGACGACAATGCCTTGCTGCTGGTCGATGCCCAGGGGCACCGCGAGCTGCCGCGGGCCAGCAAGGCCGCGCTGGGCGTGCAACTGGTGCAGGAGCTGGCCCGGCGCCTGCCACTGGCACCCCGCGCCTGAGGCGCACTCCACCGATACCTGCGAGGCTGAAACCCATGTCAACGTCCAATTACGAAGGCCCCCGCGGCGGCGACTATGCGCGCTACGTCGATGAACTGCTGCGCGCCAGCCCGCTGCACCAGAGCCTGGGGCGGGTGCTGCGGGAGGCCAGCCGCAGCGATTTCTCCGGCGAGGTGCTGTCCCCCGGGGCCCAACCGGGCTCCGTGCTGAAGCGGGTGCGCGAGCCGGCCCAGGCGGCCAGCTTGGCCCAGGCCCAGAAGCAGGCACACGAGCCAGCCAGGCCCGAGGCCTGCCA
>NZ_JAZHFR010000290.1:0-239 GCF_036541385.1 Comamonas sp. GCA5
TTGTAGTGGGCGTTGATACGTTGCTCACACCAATGAATGTGTGTATCGAGCTCTTGCCAATGCACCAGTGCCTGGTGCAGCACAAGGCGAGCTGCTCCAGCAATCTCATTACTGGCATCCTGTTGATTTCCATCCAGAAGTGACCCACTAGCCCCCGGTTTTTCCATCTCAATCTGACCCACGCATTAACCCTAGCCTGCTGCTTTTATGTGCAGCAGGAGACCAGGAGTGATTGACGT
>NZ_JAZHFR010000291.1:0-238 GCF_036541385.1 Comamonas sp. GCA5
ACCAAGCTTGATCCATTTGCCTGCAAGCTGTCTGGCTGGTTGCGCACAGAAGCCAATCGCTCTCGCAAGCAGCGGCGCACGATCAAGCAGATGTTTCTGGACTTGCAGGCATTGGGCTACACAGGCTCCTACAACCGAGTCGCTGCCTTTGCCAGAGTGTGGAAGGCTCAGTGTCATGCGACTGAGCAGACATCAGGGCGAGGCGTTTTTGTGCCCCTGGTCTTCGGCGCTGGCGAAG
>NZ_JAZHFR010000292.1:0-238 GCF_036541385.1 Comamonas sp. GCA5
CTTCAGAGAACTGAAGAAGCTCTCCATGGCCGAGTTGTCCCAGACCTCGCCAGCCCGACTCATGCTGCAAGTGATGCCCTGTTCGTCCAGCAGCCTCTGGAAGTGCTCGCTTGTGTATTGGCTACCCTGGTCCGAGTGGTGCAGCAGTGCCACTGGCCTGCCCCGGCGCCACACAGCCATCATCAGCGCGTCCACCACGAGCTGCGAGGTCATGCTCTCCTGCATCGACCAGCCCACG
>NZ_JAZHFR010000293.1:0-238 GCF_036541385.1 Comamonas sp. GCA5
GCTCACGCAGAGCCCAGCGCCTGATGACACTCAAAGTAGCCACGTCAATCACTCCTGGTCTCCTGCTGCACATAAAAGCAGCAGGCTAGGGTTAATGCGTGGGTCAGATTGAGATGGAAAACCGGGGGCTAGTGGGTCACTTCTGGATGGAAATCAACAGTGTGGCTGTTCGATCGTCGCTGCGTGAAGCCAGACAAGGCCAACGCCAGCGCGCTGGCGCTGCTGCCCAGGGATTCCG
>NZ_JAZHFR010000294.1:0-238 GCF_036541385.1 Comamonas sp. GCA5
TGGTGTACCTGTTGTCACGCCAGTGGCATCGCAGGGTAGCTACGTGTGGAAGAGATAACCGCTGAAAGCATCTAAGCGGGAAACTCGTTTCAAGATAAGATCTGCCGGGGCCTTGAGCCCCTGAAGGGTCGTTGTAGACCACGACGTTGATAGGCTGGGTGTGGAAGCGCAGTAATGCGTTAAGCTAACCAGTACTAATTGCCCGTGAGGCTTGACCCTATAACTTTGATACTGCCAT
>NZ_JAZHFR010000295.1:0-238 GCF_036541385.1 Comamonas sp. GCA5
GTTCTGCGGGCGATCTCCCGGATGGACAGGTGCTCACGCAGAGCCCAGCGCCTGATGACACTCAAAGTAGCCACGTCAATCACTCCTGGTCTCCTGCTGCACATAAAAGCAGCAGGCTAGGTGTCGGGTCCCGGACGATTGGCTGCTTAAAAACAAGCGTCCGTTGCTGCATGGCCGAGAGGTACTGCAAGCAGTTCTGGCAACATGGCAATCCCGTGCCAAGGAGTTGCCATGCTGA
>NZ_JAZHFR010000296.1:0-238 GCF_036541385.1 Comamonas sp. GCA5
CTCTCCGGCCCAATCCCTAAAGGTTGATCTAAAGCCATGCGGGACTGCATCAAGCGACATTCTTCTCATTACGGTAAGAAGTGCCATGTCTGAGAGAGATCCTCCCTTGGATGATGGAAAACAAATTCACAGCCATCTATTCTTGGCATCTCTTTCAAAATTTTGATCGCCTGGTCACTTAAAGGCACTCGATGCTCGGCGCTGGCCTTCATTCGATCAGCGGGAACGGTCCAAACGC
>NZ_JAZHFR010000297.1:0-237 GCF_036541385.1 Comamonas sp. GCA5
GACCCACTAGCCCCCGGTTTTTCCATCTCAATCTGACCCACGCATTAACCCTAGCTGTCGGGTCCCGGATGATTACGCACGTTCTTGACGAATAAATCAGGAGCTTTCATCTTCCATTTTTGAGTGCTTGGACTGGGGCTTCATGCCCCAGTGCCTTTTGTGGCAAGTGGTGGTTGTACAGCCAGACAAACCTGTGCAGTGTCTTCTCCAAATCCTCTGCACTGTTGAAGTGATGCG
>NZ_JAZHFR010000298.1:0-237 GCF_036541385.1 Comamonas sp. GCA5
TAGCCCGATGGGGCAATTTGCAGCAACTTGCAAATTGGCTCGACCCCATAGGCATCACGATACTGGTCTACAAAGTCAATTAACTCTTGATGCGACGGTCCAGCTCCGCCTGTGCAAAAAAAGCGCTCGCAGCCTTGAGGATGTCATTGGCTCGGCGCAGTTCCTTGTTCTCTCGCTCCAGTTGCTTGAGCCGCTCACGCTCATCCGTGGTCAATCCTGGTCGTTGGCCTGCATCTA
>NZ_JAZHFR010000299.1:0-237 GCF_036541385.1 Comamonas sp. GCA5
ACCGAGATTGAACAGAACATTCTCAGTGGCCGCTGGCCGCCCGGCTATCGCATCCCGTCGGAGAGGCGTTGTTGCATTACAGAGACTTCCCATAAAAGCAAGCGCTGATGGCTTTCTTTTTGATAGACCTGACTGCCGTAGTGCTCAAGAAGCGTAAAACGAGGAACAGACTGCACATCTACAGACGAGGTTTTGCACTTTGGTGTGCGCCCCAAGAAACAAACCGCGCAGCAGGAC
>NZ_JAZHFR010000029.1:0-43432 GCF_036541385.1 Comamonas sp. GCA5
TGATCGCGGCACCCGCCGCACCGTCCAGCCGCCCCTGCTGCGCGGAAGCCTGGGCGTCCGCCAGGTCCGCCCACAGCCGCGCCTGCTCCGTGGCCTCCAGCCCCTGGGCTTGCGCCGTCTGCAGCGCGCCCTGGTAGGCCTGGGCGGCATCGGCATAGCGCTCCAGGGTTTCGTAGGAGCGCGCCAGCATCACCCACCCCGGCAGGTTGTCGGGCTGCGCCTGCAAACGCTGCGCCAGACCGGCCACCATGGCCTCGACCTGCGCTTGGCCCGCGCTGTGGCCCATGGCATCCGCCTGGGCCAGGCGGGCTGCGGCCTGCGGATCGCCCACCTGCACATACAGCCCCCATGCCGCCACGGGCAGCAGCACGGCCAGCACCAGGGCGCTGGCGCGTGGCAGCCATGGCCGTTGCCGCCAGGCCCGGGGCTGCGCGCGCTGCGCCAGCTCCTGCAGCAGGCGGCGCTGCAACTCGTCCTCGGCCTGGGCCAGATCGGCCGCATCGAGGTTGCCAGCGCGGTGCTCCCGCGCCAGCTCCTGCAGCTGGGCCTGGTACAGCGCCCGCAGGGCGTCATCGCTGCCGGTCACCGGCTGGGCCGCATCCCGCAGCAGGCTGGGCAGCAGCACTGCCAGGCACAGCAGCACCAGGGCCAGCGCCCCCAGCCACAATCCCACCATATCGCTCATGGACGGTCCTCCGATGTCGGTGTGTCCTGGCGGTTCTCCAGCCACGCCTGGGCCCGCGCCCGCTCCTGCGGGCTCAATCCCGGGCGGGCCACGCTCTGGTGGCGCCGGCGCAGCGCGCGCCACAGCAGCAGCAAGCCGCCCAGCAACACGACAAATGGGGCGCACCACAGCACCCAGGTCGAAGGCTTCCACGGCGGTGCATAGCGCACAAAACTGCCATACCGCTGCTCAAAGAAGGCCACCACCTCGGCATCGCTGCGGCCTTGCGCCAGCTGCACCGCAATTTCTTTGCGCATGTCCTTGGCAATCGGTGCCTGGGATTCGGCCACGGTCTGGTTCTGGCAGACCACGCAGCGCAGCCGGGCGGCCAGGGCCGCCTCGCGCGCCTCCAGTTCCAAGTCTTGCGCAGCGAAGACACCGGGGCTCAACAGGGCAGCGCACAGCGCCAGGGACCAGGGTTTCATTGCACGGCCCTCACCACAGGCATCAGTTTGTCGTTCCACACCTCGGGCGTCACCGGCCCCAGGTGGCGGTAGCGGACCCGGCCCTGGGCATCGATCACAAAGGTTTCCGGCACGGCATGGATGCCAAAGTCCATGCCGACCCGGCCATCCGCATCCACTACAGAAGCCACATACGGGTTGCCGGCCACGCGCAGCAGGGCCTGGGCCTTGGCGGGCTGGTCCTTGTAGTTCAGGCCATAGAGGGCCACACCGTCCTTGCGCGACATCTCCACCAGGATCGGCAGCTCCTGGCGGCAGGGTGCGCACCAGGAGGCCCAGACGTTCAGCAGCCAGACCTGGCCCTGCAGCGCCTGGGGCGTCAGCCGGGCGCCTTCCGGCCCCTGCAGCACCGGCAGGTCGAACACCGGCACCGGCTGTTGCAAAAGGGCCGATTCCAGCGCCCGCGGATCACGTTGCAAGCCCAGGCCCAGCATGACTGCCAGCCCCAGGAAAACCGCCAAAGGAATGACAAAACGCATCACGCCACCTTGTGCGCCACGGCGCTGCGCGCTGCACGGGGCACGCGCTGGCGCCCGGTGCGAAAACGCTTGTCCAGCAGGCTCAAGCCCGCCCCCAGTGCCATCATGAAAGTCCCCATCCAGATCCACTCCATCCAGGGTTTGACCTGCAGGCGCACGGTCCAGGCCTGCCCGGTCTCATCCAGCGGTTCGCCCAGTGCGATGAACACATCGCGCGTCCAGCGGCTGTCGATGGCCGCCTGGCTCAGCCCCATGGTCTGCACCCGGTAGGCACGTTTTTCGGGGTACATGTCCCAGCTCTGGTACCCATCGCTGACGCGAAAGTGGGCGCGCTGGGCATCGTAGTTGGGCCCCTCCACCGAAGACAGCCCCACCAGGGTAAAGCGGTAATGGCCTGCCTCCACGCTCTGGCCCTGAGCCACATGGGTTTCGCGCTTGGTCTCCAGCCCGTTGGCCAGGCTCACGGCCATCACGAACACACCCACACCGGCATGCGCCATCACCGTGCCCCACCAGCCCCATGGCTGACGGGCCACGCGCTGCCAGCCTCCACCCTGCCGCACCGCAGGCAGCAGGCGCTGGACGGCATGCGCCAGCGTGCTCAGCAAGCACCACAGGCCCAAGGCCACCCCCAGCAACGTCACGGGTGTGATGGACCCGACCTGGGCCAGGCCCAGCACGGCCACGCCCACCACGGTCAGCACCAGGGCCACGCGCAGCCGCTGCCACAGCTCGCGGCCCGAACCCTGCTTCCAGCGGGCCACCGTGCCGCAACCCATCAAGGCCAGCGCCGGCAGGACCAGCGGCAGAAAGACCGCTTCAAAATACGGTGGGCCGACCGAGATCTTTTCATTGCGCAGCACATCCAGTGCCAGGGGGTACAGCGTGCCGATCAACACGGCCAAGGCCGCGGCACAGAACAGCACGTTGTTCACCAGCAGCAGGGTTTCGCGCGACAGCAAGGCGAACTGCCCGCCCCCGGTGCCCAGCTCTGGCGCCCGCCAGGCGTACAGCCACAGCGACACGCCCACCACCGCCACGATGAAGCACAGGATGAACAGGCCGCGCCCTGGATCGACCGCAAACGCGTGGACCGAGGTCAGCACCCCGGAACGCACCAGGAACGTACCCAGCAGGCACAGCGAAAACGCGCAGATCGCCAGCAATGCTGACCAGCTGCGGAATGCGCCGCGCTGGTCTGTGACGATCAGCGAGTGCAGCAAGGCCGTGCCCACCAGCCAGGGCATGAAGGAGGCGTTTTCCACCGGGTCCCAGAACCACCAGCCCCCCCAGCCCAGCACGTAATACGCCCAGGCGCTGCCCAGCAGGATGCCCAGTGTCAGAAAGCCCCAGGCGGCCAGCGTCCAGGACCGCGACCACCGCGCCCAGGCAGCGCCCAGCTCGCCCGAAATCAGGGCCGCCAGCGCAAACGCGAAGGGCACCACAAAACCCACATAGCCCATGTACAGCAGTGGAGGGTGAAAGACCATGCCCGGGTCCTGCAGCAAGGGATTCAGGTCCTTGCCCTCCAGCGCGGCCGGCACCAGGCGCAAGAACGGGTTGGACAGGAACAGCACGAACAGCAGAAACCCGACGCTGACCCAGCCCAGCACCGCCAGCACACGCGCCACGAAATCGGCCGGCAATGCGCGGCTGCGCCAGGCGACCGCCACGCTCCAGCAGGCCAGCAGCACCTGCCACAGCAGCATGGAGCCCTCATGCCCGCCCCAGAAGGCCGTCAGCTTGTAGATCATGGGCAAATCGCTGTGCGAGTTGGCCGCGACGTACAGCACGGAATAGTCCTGCGTGCCAAAGCACCAGAACAGCACACCCGCCGCCAGCAGCGACAGCAGGCACTGCAGGGCGGCGGCGGGCCGCGCCAGGCGCACCCAGGCGGCGATCCCCCACTGGGCACCCAGCAACGGCAGCGTGGCCTGCACCAGCGCCACGATCAGCGCCAGCACCAGCGCAAACACCCCCAGCTCCGCCATCATGGCTGCCCCCTTGATGTCCGTGCGGCATCTTCCAGTGCCTTGGCCGCTTCCGGGGGCATGTAGTTCTCATCGTGCTTGGCCAGTACCTCGGAGGCCTCGAACACAGCGTTCGCCTGCAGCTTGCCGGATGCGACCACCCCCTTGCCTTCGCGAAACAGGTCGGGTAACAGGCCCTGGTAGCGCACCGGCACGCGCTGCACCTCGTCGGTCACCATGAACTGCACCTGCAGGCCATCGGCGGAGCGCTGCAGCGAGCCAACCTCCACCAGACCACCGATGCGAAAGGCCGCCCCCTGCGGCGCTTCGCCCGCGTGGATCTGGCTGGGGCTGTAGAAAAACATGACATTCGCATCCAGTGCGCGCAGCACCAGGGTGACGGCCAGCCCCACCAGGGCCACACCGGCCAGCACCCACAGCAGGCGCTTTCGACGGGGTTTCATGCAGCATCTCCCTCAGGGTCGCGCAGTGCGGGGCCCTGCCGCAGCCGACGCCAGCGCCACAGCAACGCCAGGATTTCAAGCAGCAGGAGCGCTGCGCTGACACCATAGGCCAGCGCGATGTAAAACCATGGGTCGCCATCACAGTTGCTCCTCTGCGGCACGTTCTCGAATCAGGCAGCGCGTGCGCAGCAAGCACACGGCCAGCGTATAGGCCCAGCACGCCAGGGTCATCAGCAGCATGCCCGCCAGCATGGTGTGGGTCATGCTGGGGGCCGCATCCATGCGGATCGTGGCCCCCTGTGCAGGGTGCTCCACCACTGCACCGAGAAATAGATGATGGGCACATTCACCACGCCCGCCAGCAGCACGATGGCACCGGCCGCGTCGGCGCGCTCGGGGTCTTCGATGGCCGAGGCCACCCCCAGGTAACCCAGGTACAGAAACAGCAGGATCAGCTCCGAGGTCAGCCGCGCGTCCCACACCCACCATGCGCCCCAGGTGGGCTTGCCCCAGGCCGCACCGGTCCACAGCGCGATCACGGTGAACAGGGCCCCGGTGGGTGCCAAGGCGCGCGCCAGCAGTGGTGACAGGCGGGTGCGGTAGACCAGGCCCAGCCCCGCGTGCACCGCCGCCACCACATAAATGAACATCGACATCCAGGCCGCAGGCACATGCAAAAAGATGATGCGATAGACCTCGCCCTGCTGGTGGTCGGTGGGGGCTACGAAAAAACCCACCCACAGCCCGGCCACAGTCAACGCCAGCGCCAGCACGGCCAGCCACGGCCACAAGCGTTGTGCCCAGTGGTCAAACACCGGCGGGGAGGCCAGTTGGCGCCAGCGAAAGCCTGCGGCCAGAGCACGCGGCGACCGAGGAGAAGAAGCAACAGGGGAAGGGTTCATATCATTCCAGCGCCAGCCTCAGCGCCGCCGCAATCGCCCAGGGGCCGGCCAGCAGCGCCAAGCACAAACAGGCACCGAGCAAATTCAACGCGGGGGCCGCAGGCAGCCCCAGCAAGGACTGGGTCACGGCATGGCTGCCAAAGATCAGGATCGGCACGCTCAGCGGCAGCACGACCAGCACCAGCAGCAAAGCACCGCGCAAGCCCAAGGTCAGCGCAGCCCCCAGGGCCGCCAGCACACACAGGCTGGGCGTGCCCAAGGCCAGTGACAGCAGCAGCACCCCCATCACCTCCTCGCCCAAGCCATATTGCCAGCCCAGCAGCGGCGTGGCCAGCAGCAGCGGCAGCGTGCCCACCAGCCATTGCGCCCCCACCTTCACCCCCACCAGGAGCGGCAAAGGTGCAGGGGCCAACAACCACTGCTCCAGCGAACCATCTGCATGGTCCCCCTCGAACAGCCGGTGCTGGCCCAACAAGACCGCCAGCAAGGCCGCCACCCAAACAACGCCAGGCGCGATCTGCCGGAGCAAGACGCTGTCCGGCCCCAAAGCCAGCGGAAACAGGCTGCCCACCATCAGGAAAAACGCCAGACCACTCAGGGCATCGGCCGGCCGGCGGACGGCCAGACGCAGCTCGCGCACCACCACCGCCCTCAGCATGGCGCCTCCTGCTGCGCCGGAGCCGCAGAGGGGGCACTCAAGTCCAACACCGGGGCCGGCACGCCAGGCACCAGCAGACCGCGATGGCTGACCACCATCGCCAGCCCACCCGCCTGGGCGTGTGCCGACAGCAGTTGCACCAGCAATGCGCTGCCCTGTGCATCCAGCGCATTGTCTGGCTCGTCGAGCAACCACAGCGGGCGTTCACTGAGCAGGACCCGGGCAATCGCCACCCTCCGTCGCTGCCCCTGGGACAAGCGACCAAAAGGACGCGAAGCCACGTCCAGGACATCCAGTGTGCGCAGCACCTGGGCCGCACGTTCACCGGACCAGGGCACGGCCTGCATCTGGAGTGCGAAACGCAGATTCTCGATCCCACTGAGGGCATCGCTCATGCCGCACTGGTGCCCCAGGTACGACAGCTGCCGCTGGAACGCGGGGCTGGATGCGATGACACGCTGACCGCACCATGCTAGAGCCCCGGCACGCCAGGGCATCAGTCCGGCCAGACTGCGCAGCAAGGTGCTCTTGCCAGCGCCATTGCTGCCCTTGAGCTGCAGCACCTGGCCGGCCTGCAGGCTGAAATCGATCTGACGCAACAGCACACGGCCATTGCGGAGGCAGCCAAAGCCAGCAACGTCCAGGCTCCGTGGCGCATGCTCCGCAGACACCATGCGATCAGGGCTTGGCCATGGCGACAGGGGCTGGTACCAGCTGACCCGGGCTGTCACTGGGGCCCACGCCCGGAGGAATGTGTGGCAGCTGGTGGGCAATCCCCTTGTGGCAATCGATGCAGGTTTTTTCCTTGTTCGCCAGGTAGGTGGAATGCATGTTCTGCGCCCGCTGGCTCTGGCGTGTGAAGTCCATGGAGTCGTAGTTGTGGCAGTTTCTGCATTCCAGGGAATCGTTGGCTTTCAGGCGTGCCCATTCGTGCTGCGCCAGCTCCAGGCGCTTGGCATCAAATTTTTCCGGCGTATCCACCGTGCCAAAGATCTTGCCCCACACCTCCTTGGACGCCTGCATCTTGCGCGCCATCTTGTCGGTCCAGTTGTGCGGCACGTGGCAGTCCGAGCAGATCGCGCGCACCCCAGAACGGTTGGTGTAGTGGATGGTGCTCTTCAGCTCGGCAAAGACGTTGTCGCGCATTTCATGGCAACCCGTACAGAACTTCTCGGTGTTCGTGACTTCCATCGCGGTATTGAAAGCCCCCCAGAACAGGATGCCCGCAATGAATCCGCCAATCGTCAGAAACCCAAGGCTGAAGTGGACGCTGGGGCGCCGTATCACGGCCCAGTAGCGCTTGAGTAATTGCAGCATGCTTGTGCCCCAGTTCATGGTTTCTTGGATGCGTTCGCAGGATTTTGCAATGCTTTCAGGAGCAGGCTATCCACATCCTGGAATGTATTTCTTACGAAAGGCGTCGCATTGTCCTGCCCCACATGGCACTGCACGCAAAAGTAGCGCCGGGTCGATATCTGCGCCAGGGTATTGCCATCGCGGTCCTGGTAGTGGGTGATGGAGACCGGGATCGCCTGAGAGACTTCCGCCTTGGTGCGGGAGTGGCAATCCATGCACTTATTGAAGTTCTTGTCGACCTGGTAGCCATCGATGCGGTGCGGAATCACGGGCGGCTGCTGCGCGTAGTTGCGCGTGCGGCGCACATCATCGTTGATGGGGTTGCCCAGCACCGGTGGCTTGGTGGTTTCCAGCAAGGGTGCCGTACCGCGGGCCTTGTCGTACAAGGGCTCGGCGGAGGCCGTGCCGGTCGCGGTGACCACACCGATACACAGCATCAGTGCCATGCCCAGTTTCTGTATGCGTTTCATGGGGTGCTCCTCTGCTTGTCCTCAGACCTTGGTCAGCCTCACGGCACACTTCTTGAAGTCGGTTTGCAACGAGATCGGATCGGTCGCGTCCAGCGTCACCTTGTTGATCAGTTGGCTGGCGTCAAACCATGGCACATAGACCAGGCCACGCGGCGGCTTGTTGCGGCCGCGGGTCTCCACGCGTGAACGGATGGCGCCACGGCGCGAGGCGACTTCAACCTCGCTGCCCCGGCGCAAACCCAGCGCCTTGGCATCGTCAGGGTGCATGTAACACAGCGCATTCGGCACGGCACGGTGCAGCTCGGGCACGCGGCGGGTCATGGACCCGGAGTGCCAGTGCTCCAGCACGCGACCGGTGGACAGCCAGAACGGGTATTCCTGATCGGGGGCCTCGGCGGGTGGCTCATAGGGCAGACCGAAAATGACCGCCTTGCCATCCTTGTGGCCATAGAACTCGAAACCGGTGCCCGCCTTCACATACGGATCGGTCCCCTCGCGGTAGCGCCACTTGGTCTCCTGCCCGTTGACCACCGGCCAGCGCAAGCCCCGCACCTGGTGGTAGACATCGAACGGCGCCAGATCGTGACCATGGCCCCGCCCGAACGCGGCGTACTCCTCGAACAGCCCCTTCTGGGGGTAGAAGCCAAACAGCTCGGCTTCGTGGTTGTGGTACCCCGCCTCGATATCGGTCACGGGGAACTTGTCCACCTGGCCATTCCGATACAGGACATCGAACATGGTCTTGCCGCGGTACTGCGGGGCCTTCGCCAGGAGTTCCTCCGGCCACACCTCCTCAATCTTGAAGCGCTTGGCAAACTCCATCAGCTGCCACAAGTCCGAACGAGCTTCACCCGGCGCCTTGACCAGTTGGTGCCAGAAGTGCGTGCGGCGCTCGGCGTTGCCGTAGGCACCTTCCTTTTCCACCCACATGGCGGTCGGCAGGATCAGGTCCGCCGAGGTCGCGGTGACGGTGGGGTAGGCATCCGACACCACAATGAAGTTGTCCGGATTGCGATAACCCGGATAGCCTTCCTGCACCAGGTTGGCGGCGGCTTGCATGTTGTTGGTCACCATGACCCAGTAGGCATTGAGCTTGCCGTCCTTGAGCATGCGGTGCTGCAGCACGGCGTGATAGCCGGGTTTTTCGGGGATGGTGCCTTCGGGCAGCTTCCAGATCTTTTCCGCGGTCTTGCGGTGCTCAGGATTGGTGACCACCATGTCCGCAGGCAGGCGGTGCGAGAACGTCCCCACTTCGCGTGCCGTGCCACAGGCCGAAGGCTGGCCCGTCAGCGAGAAGGGGCTGTTGCCCGGGGTCGCGATCTTGCCGGTGAGCAGGTGGATGTTGTAGACAAGGTTGTTGGCCCAGACGCCGCGCGTATGCTGGTTGAAGCCCATGGTCCAGAACGACACCACCTTGCGCTTGGGGTCCGCGTACAGCTCGGCCAGCTCCTTGAGCCGGTTGGCTGGAACGCCCGTCAGCTTGGTGGTGTATTCCAGGGTGTAGGTGGAGACAAACTTGGCGTACTCCTCATACGTCATGGGCTTGGCACCCCCTGGGTCTGCCGCATTCTTGGCGGCTTTCTGCAAGGGGTGCTCGGGGCGCAAGCCATAACCGATGTCAGGGTTGCCCAACTTGAAGTTGCAGTGCTTGGCCACGAACTCCTGGTTCACACGCCCTGTGGTGATGATGTGGTTGGCAATGTAGTTCAGGATCGCCAGGTCGGTCTGCGGCTTGAAGGTCAGCTCAATGTCTGCCAGTTCGTACGAGCGATGTTCAAAGGTGGACAACACGGCCACCTTGACATTCGGTGCACTCAACCGGCGATCCGTCACACGCGTCCAGAGCACAGGGTGCATTTCCGCCATGTTCGAACCCCAGAGCACAAAGGTGTCCGTGGCTTCGATGTCGTCGTAGCAGCCCATGGGCTCGTCCATGCCGAAGGTACGCATGAAGCCCGCTACCGCCGAGGCCATGCAGTGGCGCGCATTCGGATCGATGTTGTTGGAGCGGAAGCCGGCCTTGAACAGCTTGGACGCGGCATAGCCTTCCCAGACCGTCCACTGCCCCGAGCCGAACATGCCCACGCCGGACGGCCCCTTTTCCTTGAGCGCCTTCTTGAATTGCTGGGCCATCACGTCGAACGCGGTGTCCCATGACACGTGCTGGAATTCCCCATCCTTGGCGTATTTGCCATTCTTCATGCGCAGCAACGGCCGTGTCAGACGGTCCTCGCCATACATGATCTTCGACAGGAAGTAGCCCTTGACGCAATTGAGGCCCCGATTCACTTCGGCCTGGGGATCGCCTTGGGTCGCCACCACCCGGTTGTCCTTGACGGCCACCATCACGCCGCAGCCGGTGCCACAGAAGCGGCAAGGCGCCTTAGACCATTTCATGGGCGCGCTACCACCCGCTTGCGCGCCCTCCTGGGAGATGGCGTGGATGGGAATGCCTGCCACAGCGCCCGCGGCGGCGGCGGCAGTTTGACGAACGAAATCGCGACGGGTGCTAGTCATGGGAGACTCCCTCGTTAAGTAATTGCCGGGGTTCTGCGTGCTGGTACACCAGAGAGACGTTCAGTACGCCATCGATCAACCGAATGTGTGCCACCTGATCCAGGATGAAGTCGGCGCTGGGACCCTCCAGGGTGACCACCAGCTTGCCGTCTGGATGGGTGCCATGCACTTGAACAGGTCCCATCGTGGTCAGCGCCTGCCCGACGGGATCCAGCGCCTGCGGCAGGACATGGACCACCAGGCTGGCAATGTGTAGCTCATCGGCCATTGAATGCGGGGCTTCAGGCATGCGGAGGACCCGCAAACATCTGGAAGATCCAGACCAGGAAGCCGTAGCCAGCAATGATCAAACCGGCCAACACCGGCGCCATCACCACCGTCAGGAAAGCGAAGCTGCGCAATTCTTCTTTGCGCGTCGTGGGATTCTTTTTCTCAAGCATGTGCCACCTTTCTGGATGACTGTGCAGGCTACGGAGGCTTGGCAAGACTTTCCATCCGCCCCAACCCGCACAGCCATGAACACTTGCACCGATTTTAAAGACATTGATCAAACATTCAATTGATGCGCATCAAATCGATATTCAAACCTGGCCTTCGCCCATTTAAAAACACGGCAACCATCCGCTCCATTCGAAAATCTCTATCGATAACCGCAATATCCACAGCAACTCATACATCAATCAAACAATTAAAAATGATTTAAATCAAATAAAAATAATTATTTCAAACAGAAATATTCAGAAACATCTACCCTGGATGCAGGTTTTGTATTTATTGAAAAAACTGCAATGACTAGCCTTCTGAAAATCCAGGAACCGTCCACGCCAGAACCGCCGCAGCGACCGTCCCTGGTGGCCTTTCTGGAACTGGGGTTTCGGCCGCTGTACCTGTGTGGCGCCCTCTGGGCCATGGTGGCGGTATCGCTCTGGGTGTTTGCCCCCTCGCTGCTGCAGGGCGTGATGGCCGGGGTCTTCTGGCACGCCCATGAAATGTTCTGGGGATTCATTGCTGCCATCACGGTGGGTTTTCTGCTGACCGCCACCAGCAACTGGACGGGCATGAATCCCTTGCAAGGCCCTGCACTGGGAACACTGGTGCTGCTCTGGGCCACCGCACGCCTGGGCTTTCTTTGGCCCGGTGCCATCGCCTTTGCGGTGGCAAGCACTGCCGACCTGCTGTTCATCGCCATGGCAGCACTGGCGATAGGCCGCTGCCTGCTCGCACGCCAAAGCCGGCACAACTACCTCCTGGTTCTGCTGCTGCTCGGCATGGGCAGCGCCAACGCGGCGTACCTCTACGCCTGCTGGCACCAGCTCGACTACAGCGTGGTGATGCACTATTTCTTCACGGGCATGCTGTGCATGGCCGCCATTGCCTTGCTGATTGCCAGGCGGGTGATTCCATTTTTTGCCACGCGGGCACTCCCGCAACTCACCGTGTCGCGGCACACGCGCAGCGGTCAATGGCAGGCGGGATTGGCCGCTTGCGGCATCCTGGTGTGGCAATTCGGTCCTGGTCCATGGGCCGCCCCGCTTTTCGCCGCGGCCGGGCTGCTCACCCTTTGGCACGTGATGGCCTGGAAGCCCTGGGCCGTGCTGCGCACGCCATTGCTCTGGATCCTGTACCTGGGCTATGCCGGGCTGGGACTGGGCCTGTGGGCCGCAGCCGCCTACGCCCTGGGCTGGACGGCACGCATGTCCTGGCCGGTCCACCTGCTCGGCATGGCCGGATTTGGCGCCCTCATCGTCGGCATGATCACGCGCACGGCCCTGGGTCACACCGGGCGAGCATTGGTCGCCGACCGCAGCATGGTGTGCAGCTATGGACTGGTGTTCTGCGCCGTTGTCTTGCGCCTGGTGACCCTGGGCGCCAGCACCCACGCCGTGCCCTGGCTGCATGCCAGCGCCGCATGCTGGGTCTTGGCATTTGCCGTTTACTTATGGCGCTTCCTTCCGATGCTGGTGCGCCCACGTGCTGACCAGCGCCCCGGAAAACCCGTCCCCCTCCAACGCCGGCCTCACTAAGATGCGCCTGACCACACTCACCGACTATGCGCTGCGGGTCCTGATCTACACCGGCGCCCACAGCGAGCGCCTGTGCACCATCAGCGAAATTGCCAAAGCCTTCGATATCTCGCAGGCCCACTTGATGAAAGTGTCCCAATTGCTGGCGCAACAAGGGTGGATCACCACCGTGCGCGGGAAAAACGGCGGGTTGCACCTGAGCAAATCCCCCCAGGAAATCCCGCTGGGGGCGGTGGTGCGCAGCATTGAACCCGACTTCAACCTCGTCGAATGCCTGGGGCCCAACAACCACTGCCGGCTGACCGGCGGCTGTGCGCTGACCTGCATCCTGAATGGGGCACTGAAGGCGTTTTGGCAGCACCTGGATTGCTACACGCTGGCCGATGTGATCGCCCGCCCCGGCTTGCCGGTCCTGGCGCAGTGGACCCAGCCCATCGCCATCAGCCGTTGACGCGCAGCGCTCAGAGACATCGGCCCGAGTCAAGGGATGTTCAGCGCAAAATTCTCAAGCCGTTGTTTTGTAAAGAATTTTATTGACAGCCAACCTCGCCATCGGGTCCGGCGCCACTCTACACAGAGATTGCATAGCGCCAGCGTGGAACACCCTCCCCTTGAAATCCAAAATTTTTCCCTTATTATTAGCACTCGATGGGGTTGAGTGCTAACAGCACCGTTCCACAGCTTTTTCAAGCCACTGTGTCCATTTGCGACAGCGTGGCGGACCTCTTCAACCTTGTTGATTGATACCTAGGAGATGTTATGAACCTGCGTCCTCTGCACGACCGCGTGATCGTCAAGCGCCTGGAAAACGAAACCAAGACCGCTTCGGGCATCTTTATCCCTGACAACGCCGCCGAAAAGCCTGACCAAGGCGAAGTGCTGGCCGTCGGCCCCGGCAAGCGCAATGACAAGGGCGAGCACATCGCTCTGAACGTGAAGGTGGGCGACCGCGTGCTGTTCGGCAAGTACTCCGGCCAGACCGTGAAGGTTGACGGCAACGAGCTGCTGGTGATGAAAGAAGACGACCTGTTTGCGGTCGTTGAAAAGTAAATCGCAGCGCGATCCTCTTCAGAACTTTGAAATTTCATAGCTGTTAGCGCTTGATGCACAAGGGCTAGCAGCCAATTTGAACCAGATTTGTAGGAGCCAAAAATGGCAGCTAAAGACGTAGTATTTGGTGGCGAAGCACGTGCTCGCATGGTGGAAGGCGTGAACATCCTGGCCAACGCGGTCAAGGTGACACTGGGCCCCAAGGGCCGCAACGTGGTGCTGGAGCGCTCCTTCGGCGCCCCCACCGTGACCAAGGACGGTGTGTCCGTGGCCAAGGAAGTGGAACTGAAGGACAAGCTGCAGAACATGGGCGCCCAGCTCGTGAAGGAAGTGGCTTCCAAGACCAACGACATCGCCGGTGACGGCACCACCACCGCCACCGTGCTGGCCCAAGCCATCGTGCGCGAAGGCTCCAAGTACGTGGCCGCCGGTCTGAACCCCATGGACCTGAAGCGCGGTATCGACAAGGCTGTCGCCGCCCTGGTGGAAGAGCTGAAGAAGCAATCCAAGGCCACCACCACCTCCAAGGAAATCGCCCAAGTCGGCACCATTTCCGCCAACTCTGACTCCGACGTGGGCGAAATCATTGCCCAGGCCATGGACAAGGTCGGCAAGGAAGGCGTGATCACCGTGGAAGAAGGCAAGAGCCTGGCCAACGAACTGGATGTCGTGGAAGGCATGCAATTCGACCGCGGCTACCTGTCGCCCTACTTCATCAACAACCCCGAAAAGCAAGCCGCGATTCTGGACAACCCCTTCGTGCTGCTGTTCGACAAGAAGATCAGCAACATCCGTGACCTGCTGCCCACGCTGGAGCAAGTCGCCAAGGCCGGCCGTCCCCTGCTGATCATTGCCGAAGACGTCGAAGGCGAAGCCCTGGCGACCCTGGTGGTGAACACCATCCGTGGCGTGCTGAAGGTTGTGGCCGTGAAGGCCCCTGGCTTCGGCGACCGCCGCAAGGCCATGCTGGAAGACATCGCCATCCTGACCGGCGGCAAGGTCATCGCTGAAGAAGTGGGCCTGACCCTGGACAAGGTGACCCTGGAAGACCTGGGCCAGGCTGCCCGCGTGGAAATCGGCAAGGAAAACACCACCATCATCGACGGTGCTGGCCAGGCTGACGAAATCGAAGCCCGCGTGAAGCAAATCCGCATCCAGATCGAAGAAGCCACGTCCGACTACGACCGCGAAAAGCTGCAAGAACGCGTGGCCAAGCTGGCCGGCGGTGTGGCCGTGATCAAGGTGGGCGCTGCCACCGAAGTCGAAATGAAGGAAAAGAAGGCCCGCGTGGAAGACGCGCTGCACGCTACCCGCGCTGCTGTGGAAGAAGGCATCGTGGCCGGTGGTGGCGTGGCCCTGCTGCGCGCCAAGCAAGCCGTGGGCGCCCTGGCCACCGGTAACGTGGAGCAAGACGCCGGTATCAAGCTGGTGCTGGCTGCCGTCGAAGCGCCTCTGCGTGAAATCGTGGCCAACGCCGGTGGCGAGCCTTCGGTGGTGGTGAACGAAGTGTTGAAGGGCCAAGGCAACTTCGGCTTCAACGCTGCCAACGACACCTACGGCGACATGCTGGAAATGGGCATCCTGGACCCCACCAAGGTGACCCGCACTGCCCTGCAGAACGCCGCGTCCGTGGCTTCCCTGCTGCTGACCACCGAGTGCATGATTGCCGAAGCCCCCAAGGCTGAAGGCGCACCCGCCATGCCCGACATGGGCGGCATGGGTGGCATGGGCGGCATGGGCATGTAATTGCCCGGCAGCCGACCCCAGCCTCATACCGCTGGGGTTGCATACAAAAAAGGCCGCTTGCGCGGCCTTTTTTATGCCTTGAAATTTTGAGCCAAATGACCTTCTAGCGATTATTCAGCAAGCGCTGGGCGCTCTGCTTTTAGCACGCCAGCACAGCCCGATCACCCACAGCAAGGCTGGCAACACAAGGCGTGGCACCGCAGGCCGTCCACGAGGGCCGCCCAGGCGCAACAACGTCGCACCGAGGCCGGTGTGTGCTGCGCTTCATTAATCGCCATGCGTGGGCGATTCAGCCAACCGCTGCATCAGCGCCAAGGTGGAGGGGTCCACCTCCGCCCAGTCGTCGCTTTGCTGGCGGGCGCGCAGCTCCTGCGCCAGCTTTTTCCCCAGCTCCACCCCCCACTGGTCAAAGCTGTTGATGCCCCAGACCGCACCCGCCACAAACACACGGTGCTCGTACAGCGCAATCAAGGCCCCCAGCGATGCGGGGTCCAGCGCCTGCAGCAGCAAGAAGGTGCTGGGGCGGTTGCCCGGGCAGTCGCGCTCCGCCCCTTCGCCCTGGCGCCCCAGCATCAGGGCCTGGGCCTGGGCAATCGCGTTGATCACCAGGCTTTGGTGGTGGGCCCCCAGGTACTTGCCACCATCGCGCAAGGCGATGAACTCCACCGGGATCGTGTCCTGGCCCTGGTGCAGCATCTGGAAGAAGGCGTGCTGGCCGTTGGTGCCGGGCTCGCCCCAGACCACAGGGGCCGTGGGCACCTCCAGCACCTGGCCATCGCGCGTGATGCGCTTGCCATTGCTTTCCATCTCCAGCTGCTGCAGGTAGGCCGTCAAGCGGCGCAAGCCATGGCTGTAGGGGGCAATGCAGCGGCTGCCGAAGCCCAGGAAATCGCGGTTCCACACATCCAGCAAACCCAGGCGCATCGGCAGATTGACCGCCGGGGCAGCGCTGAAGAAATGGGCATCCATGGCGTGTGCGCCCTGCAGCAGCTGGCGGAACTGCGCCGCGCCGATGGCCATCGCAATCGGCAGTCCAATTGCCGACCACAGCGAAAAGCGCCCGCCCACCCAGTCCCAGAAGCCCAGCGTGCGGCTGATGCCGAACTCGGCCGCGGCCTGGACATTCGTCGTCAGCGCCACAAAGTGGCGGTCGATGCTGCAGGCGGCATCCGCATCGGCACTGCCGCCATGCGCCAGAAACCATGCCCGCGCGGAATGCGCGTTCAGCATGGTTTCGGCCGTGGTAAAGGATTTGGACGCGATCAGGAACAGCGTGCTCTCGGGCCGGACACGGCGCAGCACATGGCCCAGTTCATGGCCGTCGACGTTCGAGACAAAGTGGAACTGGGTGCCGGCATCGACCCAGTCCTCCAGCGCTTGCACCACCACTTCCGGGCCCAAGTGCGAGCCACCGATCCCGATGTTGACGACGTCGGTGATGCGCGCATCGGCCCGCACCTGCTCGGCCAGGTCCAGCATGGCCTCCAGGGTCTGGTGCACCTGCGCCAGGGCCTGCACCATGCCACCGCCCCACTGCTGCACCACAGGATGATCTTGCAGCAGCCCCCCATCCTGCGGCGTGCGCAGCAGCCAGTGCATGACCGCGCGCTGCTCGCTCGCATTGATGGATGTCCCCGACAGCATGGCGTCGCGCTGCTCGGTCACGCCACAGCTGTGCGCCAGATCGGCCAACAATTGCTCCGTCTGGGGCTGCCACAGATTCTTGGACAGATCGGCAAACACATACGGCGCCTGCAGGCTGAGCTGGCTCAAGCGCTCCGGATGGTGCGCAAAGGCCTGGCGCAGGTCCAGGTTGCGGCCCTCACGGTCTGCATGCTGTTGAAGTTGCGCCCATTGTGGCGTCTGATTACACATCACCGGCATAGCTGCATTAACGCTTGCGCACCACCACGCTGCCCACCGAATAGCCGGCACCAAATGAACAGATCACCCCCAGGTCGCCCGCCACCAGATCCTGGCGGTGCTGGTGGAACGCGATGATGGAGCCGGCCGACGCCGTGTTGGCAAATTCGTTCAGGATCAGGGGTGCGCGGTCTTCACTGGCTTCGCCCACCAGCTTTTTCAGCACCAGCTGGTTCATACCCAGATTGGCCTGGTGCAGCCAGAAGCGGCGCACGCCCGCAGGGTCATGGCCCAGTTGCGCCAAATGGGCCTCGATGTGCGCCGCCGCAATCGGCACCACTTCCTTGAAGACTTTGCGCCCCTCCTGCCGGAACGTCTTGTCGCGCGCCTGCGGATCGCTGTCTTCGCTGCGGTTCATGAAACCGAAATTGTTGCGGATGTTGTTGGAGAACTGGGTCGCCAGGCGCGTGCCCTGCACCTCCCAGACATCGGCCGCGGTGGCCGTGTCGGCACGCTCGATGACGATGGCCGTGCACACGTCGCCAAAGATGAAGTGACAGTCGCGGTCCTTCCACTCCAGGTGGGCCGAGGTGATCTCGGGATTGACCACCAGCACGCAGCGCGCGCTGCCGCTGCGCACGGCATTGACCGCCTGCTCAAGGGCAAAGGTGGCGGACGAGCAGGCCACGTTCATGTCGAAGCCGTAGCCTCCCGCGCCCAGGGCATGCTGGATCTCGATCGCCATCGCAGGATAGGCGCGCTGCATGTTCGACGCTGCGCACAGCACCATGTCGACATCGGCCCCGGTTTTTCCGGCCTGCTGCAAGGCCTGGCGCGCGGCATCCACCGCGATCTCGGCCATCAGCGAGAGCTGATCGTCGGCACGCTCCGCAAAGCGCGGGTGCATGCGCTGGGGGTCGAGCACACCGGATTTCTCCATCACATAGCGGCGCTGAATGCCGGAGGCCTTCTCGATGAACTCGACGCTGGAGTGCTGCAGCGGTGCACGCGCGCCGGACTCAATGTCTGCGGCGTGGCGGGCATTGTCCAGGTCCACGTAGCGATTGAAGGCCTCGACCAGCTCCGCATTGGTGATGGTGTAGGGGGGCTGAAACAAACCCGTGCCACTGATAACGGCTGAATGCATGAATGAGGTTTCCGGTGACCGGGCCTGGTGAGGCCCGGTGTGTGAATGTGATACGTTGAGCTGCCAACACAAGCCTGGATACGTCGTCGCGATGCCTGGTCGTACGGAAGTACTGCCTGCGGCTTCGCGCCCCGTCTCCACTGCCCATCTCCACTGGGCGGGGTCATGTTCGCCGCGCTCAGTGCGCGCGGATCAGTTGCTCCAGTTTGGCGGTGTCGACGGCAAAGGCACGAATGCCTTCGGCCAGCTTTTCCGTGGCCATGGCGTCTTCGTTGAGCGCATAGCGAAAGCCGGCTTCGTCGTAGTGCACGGGTTGCAGCTCGGCATACTGTGCCTGCTGGGCATCCAGCGCCCGCGCCACCGGCGCCGTGCTTTGGCTCAGCTGCTCCAGCAGCTCGGGGGCAATCGTCAGCAGGTCACAGCCCGCCAGCGCCACAATCTGGCCGGTATTGCGAAAGCTGGCGCCCATGACTTCGGTGGCAATGCCAAAGTGCTTGTAATAGTCATAGATGGCCCGCACGGAGCGCACCCCAGGGTCGTTCGCGCCGGCCATTGCCGCCTCATCCCACTGCGCTCCGGCCTGCTTCTTGTACCAGTCGTAGATGCGCCCCACGAAAGGCGAAATCAATTGCACCTTGGCCTGCCCGCAGGCAATCGCCTGGACCTTGGAAAACAGCAAGGTCAGGTTGGTGTGGATGCCGCGCAGCTCCAACTGACGCGCCGCCTCGATCCCCTCCCAAGTGGCCGCAATCTTGATCAGCACCCGGTCAATGTGCACCCCGGCCGCCTGGTACAGATCAATCAGCCGTTCCGCACGCACCACCGTGGCCGCCGTGTCGAAGGACAAGCGCGCGTCCACCTCGGTGGAGACACGGCCGGGCACCACCGACAGGATTTCACAGCCAAAACGCACCAGCAGGCGGTCAATCACCTCCGCCAGGTCGGCCTGGGGAAAGCGCTGCACGGTCTCGGCCAGCAGCGGCTGGTACGCGGGCTGCTGGACCGCCTTCAAAATCAGCGACGGATTGGTGGTGGCGTCCCGGGGGCGGAACTGCGCCAATTGTTGGAAGTTGCCGGTATCCGCCACCACGGTGGTGTACTGCTTCAGTTGTTCGAGCTGGTTCATCTTGTCTCTGCTGTTTTCCTGGTGTTCGTACGGGGGAGCGCATCGCCAAACCCCAAGTGTAGTGCCGGCCTCACAGACATCCGCCTGTCACAATGACCCAAGGCACGATGGTTTGTTGCAAGTGGCGGAAAATCGCAGCTTTTGGTGCACGGCGCACCACCACACAAGGACTGTTTGCATGCTGGACCGGATTTCTGCCTCTTTGCCTTCGCTCGCACCTGCGGAGCAGCGGGTCGGGAAATTGGTGCTGGAAGACCCCCACCGCTTTGCACGCCTGCCGGTGCGCGAGCTGGCGGAGCGGGCCCATGTCAGCAAACCCACGGTGGTGCGCTTTTGCCGCAGCATGGGCTATGACGGGCTGGCGGATTTCAAGCTCAAGCTGGCCGGCAATGTCGCCGAAGGCGTGCCCTTTGTGCACCGCAGCGTGGATGTGGACGACAAGACCTCCGATGTCCTGGTCAAGGTGATCGACAACTCCGTCGCCGCCTTCCTGCAGTACCGCAACGCCGCCAACCCCGCCGCCATCGAGCAGGCGGTGAACGCCATCACCAGCACCTGGCAGCGCAAGCAGCGCCTGGAGATTTACGGCGTGGGCAACTCCGGCGTGGTGGCCCAGGATGCACAGCACAAGTTCTTTCGCCTCGGCATCAGCAGCCAGGCCACCAGCGACACCCACATCCAGACCATGGGCGCCACCATGCTGCGCCCCGGTGACTGCCTGATCGTCATCTCCAACTCCGGACGCACGCGAGAGCTGGTGGACGTGGCCCACATTGCCCGCCACCAGGGCGCCACCGTCATCGCCATCACCTCCAGCCACACCCCGCTGTCGGACTCCAGCCACATCCTGCTGGCAGCCGACAACCTGGAAGGCTCCGATCTCTACAGCCCCATGGCCTCGCGCCTGCTGCACCTGCTGATCATCGACATTCTGGCCACCGCCGTGGCCTTGAAAATGGGCGACGGCCTGGCGCACAACCTGCAAAACCTGCAGAACCAGTTGCAACAAAAGCGCTATGGCATCTGAAGTGACCGCGGCTTGCCACAAAAAGATGAGCATGCTGCACCTGTCATTCAAGACTTTCAAAAACAAAACACTTTCAATTCAAGACTACACCAACGCTTGCAGCTTTGTTTTTCATAGCTGATGGCCAATCCGTCAACGCCACCCTCAGACCTTGGCAGGCACAAAAAAACCGGCATGGCTGCCGGTTTCGTGTGCAAGCCTCGCCCCGTCAGAAGCGGTGGCGCAGACCCACGGTAAAGCCAGTGCGGCTGCGGGCGCCGCTGGTATTGTCCAGCACCGTCCCTTGACCACCGCTGATGCTGGTGCGGTCAACCGCCAGGTACGCGTCTGTGCGCTTGCTGAAGGCATAGTCAGCTGCAGCTACCAGGTAGTTGGCCGTGCTGTTGAAGTTGCCCGACACGGAACCGGTCTGCTTGCCGCGGAAGTAATGCATGCCCAAATTCAGCTGCGGCGTGATCTGGTAACCGAACCCCACCTTGAACAACTGGCGCTTGTCCGCATCACCCGACTGGAAACCGCCATTGGTTTGGCCCGCCCAGTAGGCATTCAACAAAGCGCGATCGATCGAGAGCTGCATGGCAGCAGGGCTCAAAGGATCCGCTGGGGTGCTCGCAAACTTGGCTTTGTTCAAGCCATAACCCGCATTGAAGTACCAAGGGCCAGTTCGGTAAGAGCCACCCACAGTCCAAGCATCCACATCGGTTCCGCTAGGCAGTTCCGTGCGCAAATAACCACCACCCAATGACAAGCCATTTGCCGAATAGCGCAAATAACCACCCATCGTCTTCACAGCACCACCCGCCAATGTGCTGATCGTTTGCGGGCCGATCAATGCTGATGCGGCAGCGCCAGCAGCAGAAGCAGCTTCAGCCCGTGATCCACCGCCCCCCAAGGTGCTCCCATAAGCGGCTAGTGCAGCACTAGAGGCTTGGTTGGCCGTTGCAGCGCCATCATTGCCTTCCTTGAACGAATACTGCAAGGCACCCACCCACTTGCGGTCAGGCGTAGCAATCAGATACTTCAGCATATTGCTGGTCCGCGCCCCCATCGCCATCCCCAGCTCGGGCTTGTAAGCATCCATGTAGGGTGAATATGGGAAAGAGGCATACGCGCTGGTCACCACATCGAACAGCACATTCCACTGGCGCCCCATAGTCAGGCGCCCATAGGGACCTTGTAGGCCAACATAAGCCAATTGGAAAAATGGGGCGGTGGCGTCCTTGTCACCGGTATCGGTATTGAAACGGTGCTCCAACTCAACCAAGGCCTTGGAGCCACCACCGAGATCTTCCTCGACCTTGATGCCCCAGCGGCTTTGTGACATACCGCCGCCCACCATCTTGGTCAGACTTCCTTGATCCGCCCCTTCGTTGGTGGTGTGGCGCACCGCCGCATCCACAATCCCCGATAGTTCCACTTTGCTGGCACCCGTTGCCTGGGCCATGACAGGCATGGCACTCGCACACAACACCGTAGCAGCCACCGCGACGATTTTCTTTTGCATCTGCTTGTCTCCTTGAAGTGAATTGTTCGATTCAGGATGCAAATTCATTCTAGAAAAGCACAGACGTTCTAATTCTTGTTTTCGCGTGTAAACCACACTCGTTTTCCCGTGCTACAGAGCGGCCACAACGCAAAAAGCCAGCCCGAAGGCTGGCTTTTTTATCTAAACAAAACTGAGGCTAGCTCAGCTTCATATTAGAAAGCGTGGCGGATACCCACTTGAACAGCGTGTTGCTTTTCGCCGTCTTTCAGAGCTACATCAGAGCTCAGACGTACGTTAGCACCATCCTTGTTCTTGATGTAAGCGTAGGTGCCGTACACAGCAGTACGCTTGGACATGTTGTGTACATAGCCCAGAGCAAACTGGTCTGCCTTCTCCTTAGCTGCACCAGCTTCGTTGATTTCGTAGCGGTTGTAAGAAGCCTTCACTTCACCGACTGCGCCCACAGGAGCGGATACGCCAACGTAGTAACCTTTGGTCTTGTCCTTGTCGCCGCCGATGCTGTACTTAGCTTCTGAATTGCGGTAGGCAGCAGCCAGCTTCGCCACGCCGAAATTGTAAGAGCCACCCAAGCTCCATGCATTCACGTCGAACGCCTTTGCACCAACACCGGTATTAGCACCGTCATTGCGACGCTCCAGACCCAGACCCAGGCTCAGAGGACCGTTGTCATAGGTCAGACCAGCGCCCATGTAGCTGCTAGCGCTGTTGGAGGACTTGGCAGTTTGTGCGTCTTTGTCTTCACCAAAACCGTAGTTCACGTTGGCACGGAAACCGCTGAAGTCAGGCGACAGATAAGTCACCATGTTGCTCACGCGCTGGGTTGTGGAGTCACCGTTTACGCCAGCGTCAGCCCACACCTTGGAAGCACCAAAGCCCACTTGACCAAACACGTCGTAACGGCTGGTAGCGTTGTAAGCAGCAGTCAGCTCACGACCCATGCGAACTTCACCGAAGTTGCCCGACAGACCTACGGTAGCGCGGCGCTTAAAAGCCAAGCCATCGTTAGCAACTTCATTAGCAGAGTAACCAGACTTGCCCGAACCGTTGTCAGCCAAGATACCAGCTTCCAACCAGAAGTTAGCCTTCAGACCACCACCCAGGTCTTCCACGCCGCGGAAGCCCAGACGGCTGGTTTGGTTGCCGCCAGAGTTCAGACCAGACCAGTTATCTTGGCCGTTCACATAAGAAACAGCGCTGTCAACAACGCCGAACACGGTCACGGAAGATTGTGCAAAAGCAGCGCCGGAAGCAGCAACAGCTGCCAAAGCGATCAGAGATTTCTTCATTTGATACTCCAAGGTTTGTTGAAGGCACGTAGCGGTTTCATCTGACTTTGTAACAAGCCCGTTACCGCCAAGCGCGCCAACCTCCTGGTGGGGAAGTTGGGGGTTATTGCACCAGACTGGACTGCCTTGCGCAAAGAAATTCCCCTCCACAAGGCAAAAACGCCGTTTTCTGTTGCCCCGATGCAACATGCCCCGGCGAACACTGCAGCTACGCACCCATATCGCACGCTGGAAATGCGCACGGTGCTCTTGGAAAATCTCGCTTGCACCTAAAGCGATTACTCACATTTCACAACCCACTAGCTGTCGAACATTTCGCACGCGATCCATCTGCCCGCGCTTTACGTACTGCCAGCATGCTGTGATTGGGCACCGTTCCATAAAAAAAGCGCCATTTAGGCGCTTTTGCTGCATGGTTGGCTGCATGAAGATAGGGCGAAGGATTTAAACCTCCACCAGCTCGAAACTGGTGGTGATTTCTGCCGTCTTGCCCAGCATGATGCTGGCTGAGCAGTATTTCTCATGGCTCATGGCAATCGCACGCTCGACCGCCGCAGCAGGCACACCCTTGCCGGCCACTGTGAAGTGCATATTGATCTTGGTGAACACCTTGGGCTCCACCTCGGCCCGCTCGGCCTGCAGCTTGACGGAGCAGCCGCGCACGTCGTGCCGGCCGCGCTTGAGGATCAGCACCACGTCGTAGGCCGTGCAACCGCCGGTACCGGCCAGCAGGGCCTCCATCGGGCGCGGCGCCAGGTTCTGCCCGCCATTGGCCGGGGTGCGCTCATCGGGCGCACCATCCATGGCCAGCACGTGGCCGCTGCCGGTTTCCGCGATAAAGCCCATGCCCGAGCGGGTTCCTGCCGCGCCGGTCCAGCTGACTGTGCATTCCATGTTCATTTTCTCCTTGCTTCACGCAGTCATTGAGTGGGGTGTTCCGCCCAACAGAATTGCAGCACACAAACCTGAATGTTCAGAAAACCCTGAAATCTTGTTGCAACGCAGCATTATCCAGGCTACAATGCGCGCCATGCGTTGGATCGCCGAGGTTTTCACCCGCGATGCCCACAGTGGCGTGGTCTACTGTAGCGCACCAGTTGTCTCCTCCACCTCCTCTAACGGTGGATTCAGCCCCAAGCCCCTCGGTTTGGGGCTTTTTTTTGCCTGGCGATGCCTGTCATCCAGCTCCGCCATGACGTGCTCCAGGGTGAATGCCTATGATGGACCCCCTGGGAATGGCCCGGCACTCATGCCCGCGCCAGACCTGGTTTGCCGCATATGACCACTACCAAGCACCTCACCCCCTTTGACTACCTGACCAAGATCCTGACGGCCCGTGTCTACGACGTGGCTGTGGAGTCGGACCTGGAGCCCGCCAAGAACCTCAGCCGCCGCCTGCACAACAAGGTGCTGCTGAAGCGCGAGGACCAGCAGCCCGTGTTCAGCTTCAAGCTGCGGGGCGCCTACAACAAGATGGCCAACCTGTCGCCCGAGCAGCTGCAGCGCGGCGTGATCTGCGCGTCGGCCGGCAACCACGCCCAGGGCGTGGCCCTGGGGGCCAAGAAACTGGGCTGCCGCTCGGTGATCGTGATGCCCACGACCACACCCCAGGTCAAGATCGATGCCGTCCAGGCCCTGGGCGGCGAGGTGGTGCTGGCCGGCGACAGCTACTCCGACGCCTACAAGCACGCCGTCAAGCTGCAAAAGACCGAGGGCCTGACCTTTGTCCACCCGTTTGACGATCCGGACGTGATCGCCGGCCAGGGCACCATCGCCATGGAAATGCTGAGCCAGTTGCAAAAGCTGGGCAGCCCGCGCCTGGATGCGGTGTTCGTGGCGATTGGCGGCGGCGGTCTGATCAGCGGTGTGGCCAACTACATCAAGGCCGTGCGCCCCGAGATCAAGGTCATCGGCGTGCACACCAAGGACTCCAATGCCATGCTGCAGTCCGTGCAGTCCGGCGAACGCGTGGAACTGCCCGACGTGGGCCTGTTTGCCGACGGCACGGCCGTGAAGCTGGTGGGCGAGGAGACCTTCCGCATCGCCAAGGACCTGGTGGACGACTATGTGGTGGTCGACACCGACGCCGTCTGCGCCGCTATCAAGGACATCTTTGTCGACACACGCTCCATCGTCGAGCCGTCGGGCGCCCTGGCCGTGGCCGCCATCAAGCAGTACGTGGCCAAGCACAAGACCAAGGGAGAGACCTACGCCGCCATCCTGTGCGGCGCCAACATGAACTTCGACCGCCTGCGCTTTGTGGCCGAGCGTGCCGAGGTGGGCGAGGAGCGCGAAGCCCTGTTCGCCGTGACCATCCCCGAGGAGCGCGGCAGCTTCAAGCGCTTTTGCGAGGTGGTGGGCAAGCTGCCCGGCGGGCCGCGCAGCGTGACCGAGTTCAACTACCGCATCAGCCACCAGAACAAGGCCCATGTCTTCGTCGGCCTGACCACGCCGACCAAGGGCGAGTCCGAGAAGATCACCAAGAACTTCCACAAGCACGGCTTCGAGGCGCTGGACCTGACCTTCGACGAAATGGCCAAGGAACACCTGCGCCACATGGTCGGCGGCCATTCGCCCCTGGCTCAGGACGAACGCCTGCTGCGCTTCGTCTTCCCCGAGCGGCCGGGCGCCCTGTTCAAGTTCCTGAGCCTGATGGCGCCGACCTGGAACATCTCGCTGTTCCACTACCGCAACCAAGGCGCGGACTATGGCCGCATCCTGGTCGGCATGCAGGTGCCGGCCAAGGACAGCAAGAAGTTCGACGCCTTCCTCAAGCAGCTGGGCTACCCCTGGGTGGAGGAAACCGACAACCCGGCCTACCAGCTGTTCCTGAAGTAACGCGCCCCGGGCGTGGCGGGCTCCGGTGGTGCAACCACCGCCCTGCCCCCGGCGCACGAGCACCGCAGGCCCCTACCCACCGGCACCGCCTGCGGATTGGGCATGTTTTTGGCACTTGACGCTGATGCAGCAAGCGCCAGCAGCTCTACTTTTCACACCATTCATGCAGCCTCTGCGCCACTTCCTGCTGGCCCTCCAGTTCTTCAGCCGCATCCCCGTGACCGGCCGCCTGGCAGCATGGGTGGGCTGGAGCCCGGCCCTGCAGCGCGCCAGTGCCGGCCACCTGCCCGGCGTGGGCTGGCTGGTCGGCCTGGTCGCCGCCGCCGTGGTGCTGGCCTGCCATTACGCCCTGGCCATGCACCCCATGCTGCCGTGGGTGGCGGCGGTGCTCAGCACGGCGGCCACGCTGTGCGTGACGGGCGGTTTCCACGAAGACGGCCTGGCCGATGTGGCCGATGGCCTGGGCGGCCACCTGCCCGCCGAGCGGGCGCTGGAAGTGATGAAGGACTCGCGCTTGGGCGCCTATGGCGCCATGGCGCTGTGCCTGGGCCTGCTGGCCAAGGTGGTGTTCGTGGCCTTGCTGGTGCAGATCGACGTGGCCGCCGCCGCCCTGCTGCTGTGGGGCGTGCACGTGCTGTCGCGCGCCGCGCCGCTGGTGCTGATGCGCACCCTGGCGCATGTCAGCAAGCCGGACGCCTCCAAAACCCTGCACATCGCCGGCAGCCCGCTGGGCTGGGGCGGCGTGCTGACCGGGCTGCTGTGGTGCCTGCCGGCGCTGGCGGCGGTGTACGTCTACCTGGGCCAGGCCACCGTGCTAGCCCTGCTGCTGACGGGGACCGTCGTCACCGCCTATCTGGGCTGGCGCTTCCAGCGCCGCCTGGGCGGCATGACGGGCGACTGCCTGGGCGCCACCCAGCAGCTGTGCGAACTGGCCATGTACCTGGTCGCAGGCCTGCTGCTGGCCCAGTACGTGCTTTGAGCCATGGCCGCCCCCGCCCTCTGGCTGCTGCGCCACGCCCAACCGCTGATTGCCCCCGGCGTCTGCTACGGCCAGCTGGACGTGCCGGCCGACCCGCAGCACACCCTGCAGGCCGCCCTGCGCGCCGGCGCGGCGCTGCCGCGGCAGGCCGTCGTGCGCCATTCGCCCCTGCAAAGGTGTGAGCAGCTGGCCCACGCCCTGCAAGCGCCGGAGGCACTTTTGGTGCCCGATGCGCGCCTGCAGGAAATGCATTTCGGCCGCTGGGAAGGCCAGGCCTGGAGCACCATCGCCCGCCCCGAACTGGACGCCTGGGGCCAGGACCTGTACCACACCGCCCCCGGTGGCGGCGAAAGCCTGGCCACCATGCTGCAGCGCGTGTCCAGTGCCTTGCGGCACAGCTGGGCGCAGGACAGCCGGCACGGCCAGCGCGACGTGGTCTGGGTCACGCACGCCGGCGTGATCCGCTGCGTGCAGTGGCTGCTGCAATACGGCCATGCCCAGCCCCGTGCCCAGGACTGGACCCTGCCCGCCCCCGCCTTCGGCGAGTGGCTGCGCCTGCCGCTGGCCGGCATGGCCACCACCGTGCGGACCCTGCAACCCTGAACCCTGTCCAGCCCATGCCGATCACCTTCCCCGACACCGCGCAGCAGCAGGCCGTGGCCTCCATCGAACGCTATTTCCGCGAACACATGGACGAGCCCATCGGCAACGTCGCCGCCGCCGGTCTGCTGAAGTTCTTCCTGGCAGAGATCGCTCCACTGGCCTACAACCAGGGCGTAGCCGACGCCCAGGCCCAGATGCAGCAGCGCGTGGCCGAGATCGACATCGACGTGCACCAGGAGGCCTTCAGCTTCTGGCAAGCACGCCCACGCACGCGCCGCGGTCAGGGAGACTGACGCCGGCGGTGGACCAGGCACGACGCCACAGGCCCTACCGTCGGACGACGACCAGGCGCAGCAACGGCGCACCCGTAGCCGCTAGGGCGGCAGCCGGTGCCGCATAACCTGCCGGCGCCGGGGTCATGCGCAAGCTGCACAATGAACGCATGTTTGAATCCCTGCGTACCTGGGCCACCCCCTACGGTGGCGACGTCTTCCTCTACATCAGCGTGCTGGCTGTGGCCAGCGTGGTGGGCCTGCAGCTGTACAAGCAGCGGCTCAGCAGCTTCACGCTGCAGCGCTTCATCCGACTGGGTGCGCTGATTGCCCTGCCGCTGACCATCATCGCCATGGAAATGGGCGAGCAGCACTGGGGCATCGCCGTGGTCGCCATCGTCTGGGCCGTGGCCGTGGCCATCATCAGCAAGAATGCCGTGGCCCTGCGCAAAGACAGCAAAAAGTGAGCTGACAGCGCTGGTTTTTTGCGGATTCCCGATGGTTTTTCATCTGAAATCCGCCTGCAGCCTGCGCTGAACGCTTCGGTTTGAAGAGTGGAGTTCCCCATGCATTTCAAGACACCACGCCTGTCCATGCTGGACCTGGTGCCCGTGCGCGAAGGCGGCACGGTGCGCCAGGCGCTGGACATTGCCGTGCAGACCGCACAAAAGGCCGAGGCCCTGGGCTTTGCCCGTT
This sequence comes from Comamonas sp. GCA5, assembly GCF_036541385.1. Classification (NCBI taxonomy): domain Bacteria; kingdom Pseudomonadati; phylum Pseudomonadota; class Betaproteobacteria; order Burkholderiales; family Comamonadaceae; genus Comamonas; species Comamonas sp. GCA5. The sequence goes on from NZ_JAZHFR010000029.1 coordinate 28,169, forward strand.
ACTGGCTGGCCGAGCACCACAACATGCCGGGCATTGCCAGCTCGGCCACGGCGGTACTGATCGGCCACATTGCCGGCCAGACCACACGCATCCGCGTTGGCTCGGGCGGCATCATGCTGCCCAACCACCCGCCGCTGGTCGTGGCCGAAGCCTTTGGCACCCTGGCCGAGCTGTACCCCGGCCGCATCGACCTGGGACTGGGCCGCGCCCCCGGCACGGACGGCGCCACCATGCGCGCCCTGCGCCGGGACCGTGTCGAGACCGAGGAGGACTTCCCGCGCGACGTGGCCGAGCTGCAGCGCCTGCTGGGGCCCGCCGACCCGAACGCGCGCATCAGCGCCACCCCCGGCAGCGACACCCACATTCCCATCTGGCTGCTGGGCTCCAGCCTGTATTCCGCCCAGCTGGCCGCCATGAAGGGCCTGCCCTACGCCTTCGCCTCGCACTTTGCGCCGCGCTTCCTGCACCAGGCGATCGGGCTGTACCGCCAGCTGTTCCGCCCCTCGGCCGTGCTGGACAAGCCCTATGTCATGGTCGGCGTGCCCGTGGTGGCCGCCCCCACCGATGCCGAGGCGCAGTTCCTGGCCACCAGCACGCAGCAGCGCGTGCTGGGCATCCTGACCGGCCAGCGCGGCAAGCTGCCCCTGCCCGTCGAAGGCTTCCTGCAGCAGCTGGGCCCGCGCGAGCAGGCCGCCATCCAGGACTTCCTGGCGCTGGCCGTGGTCGGCGGCCCCGAGACCGTGCGCCAGGGCTTTGCACAAATCCAGCAGAGCACCGAGGCGGACGAGCTGATCCTGGTCACCGACATCCACGACCCCGCGCTGCGCCTGCGCAGCCTGGAAATCAGCGCCCAGGCCCTGGCGGGCTGACGCCCCCTCAGCGCCGCGCCATGAGCCGTTCCGCCCGCCTGCTGCAGCTGCTGGAGCAGCTGCGCCGCGCGCGCCAACCACAGACCGGACCGGCATTGGCCCAGGCACTGGGCATCAGCCTGCGCACCCTGTACCGCGACATTGCCACGCTGCGCGAGCAGGGCGCGGCGATTGCCGGCGAACCCGGCATGGGCTACGAGATGCGCCCTGGCTTTGTGCTGCCGCCGCTGATGTTCACCCCGGATGAACTGGAGGCCCTGCTGCTGGGCGCACGCTGGGCCAACCAGCAGGCCGACCCCGCACTGGCCCAGGCCGCCCAGACGGCGCTGGACCGCGTGCGCAGCGCCTTGCCGCTGGAGCTGCGCATCGAGGTGGACACCAGCGGGCTGCTGGTGCCCGCCATGGACCGGGCCGACGCCCCGACCGAGCCCTGGCAGACGCCGCTGCGCCACGCCATCCGCCACCAGCGCAAGATCGTGCTGCACTACCGCGATGAAAAGGGCCAGCCCAGCGAACGCTGCATCTGGCCGTTTGCCATGGCCTTCTTCGACCGCCACCGCGTGCTGGCCGCCTGGTGCGAGCTGCGCCAGGATTTCCGGCACTTCCGCGCCGACCGCGTGCGCTCGGTCACGGCGCTGTCCGAGCGCTACCCGGAACCCCGTGCCCACCTGATCGAGCGCTGGTCGCGCCAGCTGTGCAGCCGCACCGACCGCAGCTGACACGGCCGCGCCACATGCGCCTGGTGCTGTCCGCCGCAGCGGCCACCCAGCGCCCATGGCAGGGCGCCGGGCACCTTCCACGCCCCCACGGCCGCGCTGCACTGCTGACAGAAACTGTCAGCAGGCCTGCCTACAGTCGCGGCCATGGCGCTGTTGCCATGTGTTGCCCCCTCTGTCATGACCCCTCACGCCCCTGCCCTGCACCTGTTCTTCCACCCCCACTCGCGCGCCGCCATGGTGCGCTGGATGCTGGAGGAATGCGGCGCCCGCTATGCCCTGACGCGGCTGGAATTCGGTGCCGACATGAAGTCGCCCGGCTACCTGGCCCTCAACCCCATGGGCAAGGTGCCCACCCTGCTGCACGGCGACACCGTCATCACCGAAACGGCCGCCATCGTGGCCTACCTGGCCGAGCTGTTCCCCGAGCAGCAACTGGCCCCCGCCCCGGGCAGCGCGCTGCGCGGCAGCTATTACCGCTGGATGTTCTACCTGGCCGGGCCTGCCGATGCCGCGCTGACTGCGCAGCACCTGGGCCACCTGACCGACCAGACGCCCGAACACGCCTCCATGGCCAGCTACGGGCGCCTGGAGGACGTGGTGGAAACACTACGCCAGGCCGTGGCCGGCCGGCGCTACCTGTGCGGCGACCAGTTCACGGCGGCCGACCTGCTGATGGTCAGCTACCTGCGCTGGGGGCACACGATGAAGCTGCTGCCGCCGCTGCCCGAGTTCAGCGCCTACAGCCTGCCGCTGCTGGACCGCCCGGCGTCCTTGCGCGCCCTCGCACTCAACGAGGCCGAGCTGGCCACGGCCTGAGGTACGGCCCTGGGGCGGCGCGCCGGCCGGCCCCGGGCATTCCTCGCTACCATAGTGGCCATGCCTGCCTCCACCGCCTGATCCACCATGGCCATCAGCCTCCACGACCAACTGGTCGTCGCCATCTCCTCGCGCGCCCTGTTCAACTTCGAAGAGGAGAACCGGGTCTTCAACCAGGACCCTGGCGCCTACCAGCAGCTGCAGCGCGAGCGGCTGGACCTGCCCGCGCCGCCGGGCGTGGCCCTGCCCCTGGTGCGCAAGCTGCTGGCCTTCAACCAGGGCGACCGGCGGCGGGTCGAGGTGGTGGTGCTGTCGCGCAACGACCCGGTCAGCGGCATGCGCGTGTTCCGCAGCGCCAAGGCCCATGGGCTGGACAGCATCCAGCGCGGTGTGTTCACGCAGGGGCGCGACCCGTTCGGCTACCTGCGCCCGCTGGGCGCCCACCTGTTTCTGTCGGCCAACGCGGCCGATGTGACCCAGGCGCTGAACCTGGGCTACCCCGCCGCCCGCGTGCTGACGGAATCGGCCGGCGCCAGCAGCGCCCACCCGCAGGAAGTGCGCATTGCCTTCGACGGCGATGCGGTGCTGTTCTCCGACGAGGCCGAGCGCGTCTACCAGGCCGAAGGGCTGGATGCCTTCCTGCGCCACGAGGTCGAGCACGTGGCGCAACCCCTGCCCGACGGCCCCTTCAAGCCCCTGCTGGCGGCCTTGCACCGCCTGCAGCAGGCCGCCCAGGGGGGCGAGACCGGTGGCATGCGCCTGCGCACGGCCCTGGTCACGGCCCGCAGCGCGCCCGCGCACGAGCGCGCCATCCGCACGCTGATGGACTGGCAGATCGAAGTGGATGAGGCCATGTTCCTCGGCGGCCTGCCCAAGGGGGAGTTCCTGCGCGAATTCGCACCGGACTTCTTCTTCGACGACCAGACCGGCCATGTCCAGTCGGCCAGCGCCCATGTGCCGGCTGGCCATGTGCACAGCGGCATCGCCAACGCCACACCCTGAGCCGCGCGGCCATGAAAAAGCCACCTGACGGTGGCTGATGGGGTGGACGCCGGGGTGCTTACAGACCGCCGGTGCGCTTGACCTTGGGCTCGGCGTAGGTCAGTGGCTCGGTGCGCACCTGCAGCATGTTGCGTTCCTGCTGGTCGGTCTTCTGCGCTTCCTGGGCCGCTTCCACCGCCATCGCGCTGGCGCGCCACATCGACTGGATGTGCTCGATCAGCTGCTTGTAGATGGGCTCCTTGGGCGGCTCCTGCTCTTCTTCCTTGACCTTCTTCTCCTGCACCTCGGTCCAGTCGCGGTCGTTCAGGCTCTTGTCCGAGGGCTTTTCCGGGCTCTTGATGGTGACGGTCACGCCCTCACCCAGCTTGTCCGCGGACTCCACGGCATTCACCGCGTGCACGGGGCGCACCGCCGCCGGTCCCGACGCACCTGTGGAGTACAGATTGGCACCCTGGGTGTTGGTCCACTGGATGGGAGTACGTTCTACAGGTGGTATTGACATGGCGAGGCCCTCGATTCACGGAATAAAAGCGGCGACAAAAACAGGTTCCGACTGTTCTATCGGCAGCTTGCGGTGAAAATTTAGGAAATTTTTCAACTTTTTGACTGCCGTTCGTCGGAACCGCTGGTCACCACCGCCGTTACAGGAACAGCTCCAGGAATTTGTGCGACTGCCGGTCCAGCTGGCGGGCGTCCGGAATCAGGTACTGCACGCCGTCCCGGCTGGCGATCAGCAACTGGTGCTGGTCCTTGAGCTTGCGGATGTCTTCTTCGGCCCGCAGCGTCAGCGTGGTGCGTCCCTTGTCGTCATGACCGTCCAGACGCTGGGCACGGAGATGGCATCGATGGCCTCGATGCGCTGCACCACGGGCACGAACTCACGCACGGCAAAGTCTTCCTCCAGCAGCGCGCGCTGGTCGGCCGGCAGGTGGTCCAGGTGCTCGATCCAGCAGACCTCTTTGCCATCCGGGCCCACCAGGGAAATCGCTTCCAGCGGCGCCTCCAGGGGGAAGGCCCGCACCGGGGTCACCGTGTCGTGCCGGGTGCCGTCGGCAAGTTGCACGCACAGCCGCCCATGGCGGTTGCGCTCCAGACGGATTTCGGGGCTCATCGGGCACTCTCCTGTTGTGTCACCACCAGACCGGCGGCCTGGGCATCTTCCTCGGCGCGGCGCGCCTGGGCCTCGTACAGGCGCCAGTAGGCCCCCTTGGCCGCCATCAGCTCTTCGTGCGGCCCGACTTCAACGATCTCGCCACGGTCCATGACCACCAGGCGGCTGGCCTTGCGCAGCGTCGACAGACGGTGGGCGATCGCGATCGTGGTGCGGCCCTGCACCAGGTTGTCCAGGGCTTTCTGGATTTCCTTTTCGGTTTCGGTGTCCACGGCCGAGGTGGCCTCGTCCAGGATCAGCAGGCGCGGGTTGATCAGCAGGGCGCGCGCAATGCTGATGCGCTGACGTTCGCCACCCGACAGGCCCTGGCCACGCTCGCCCACGACCGAGTCATAGCCGTGCGGCAGGCGCAGGATGAACTCGTGCGCATGGGCGGCACGGGCCGCCGCCACGATCTCGGCGCGCGTGGCATGGGGTTTGCCGTAGGCGATGTTCTCCGCCACCGTGCCAAAGAACAGGAAGGGCTCCTGCAGCACCAGACCGATCTGGCTGCGGTAGTCGGACACCGCCAGGCGACGGATGTCGATGCCGTCGAGCTGGATGCTGCCCTCGGTCACGTCGTAGAAACGGTTGATCAGGTTGACCAGGGTGCTCTTACCCGAGCCACTGTGGCCCACCAGACCGATCATCTCGCCCGGCTGGATGTCCAGGTTCAGGCTGCGGATGACCTGACGGCTGCCATAGCGGAAACCGATGTCTTGCATGCTGATGCGGCCCTGCACAGGCTGCGGCAGGGGCACGGGGTTGACCGGTTCGGGCACGCTGCTGACCTGGTCCAGCACGTCGAAGATGCGCTTGGCACCCGCGGCGGCCTTTTGCGTGATGTTCACAATCCGGCTCATCGAGTCCAGGCGCACGTAGAAGCGCCCGATGTAGGCGATGAAGGCCGACAGCACACCCACGGTGATCTGGTCCTGGGCCACCAGCCATATGCCAAAGCCCCAGACCACCAGCAGGCCGATTTCCGTCATCAGTCCCACGGTCGGGGAGAACAGCGACCAGACCTTGTTCACGCGGTCGTTGGCTTCCAGGTTGTGCACGTTCGCCAGGCGGAAACGCTCGATCTCGCGCTCTTCCTGGGCAAAGGCCTTGACCACGCGCACGCCGGGAATGGTGTCCGACAGCACGTTGGTCACATCGGCCCAGACCCGGCTGATGCGGTCAAAGCCCACGCTCAGGCGTCCGCGCACCTTCTGGATCAACCAGGCGATGAAGGGCAGCGGCACCAGTGTCACCAGGGCCAGCCAGGGGTTGATGGACGCCAGGATGACGGCCGTCATCAGGATCATGATCACATCGGTCACGAAATCCAGCGCGTACAGCGACAGGAACATGTTGATGCGGTCCGTGTCGGCGCTGATGCGGCTCATCAGGTCCCCGGTGCGCTTGCCGCCGAAATACTCCAGCGATTGCTTCATCATGTGGGCATAGGTGGTGGTGCGCATGTCGGCACCAATCCGTTCCGACACCTTGGCCATCACCCAGGTGCGCGCCCAGCCCAGGCCCCAGGCCAGCAGGGCCGACAGCAGCAGGCCGCCCAGGTACAGCGCCACCAGGTAGGGATCAATCGGCTGACCGCTCTTCTGGTAGGGGATGAGGATGTCATCCATGATGGGGATGGTCAGGTACGGCGGCACCAGCGTGGCCGCCGTCGACAGCAGGGTCAGCACGAAGCCCCAGATCAGCAGGCCCTGGTAGGGCTTGGCGAAACGGCCGATGCGCAGCAACACCCAGGTCGAGGCCTTGGGGCCGGCCTGGCGGGCGCAGGCCGGGCACTCGTCGCTGTCCGGGGGCAGGATTTCGCTGCACACGGGGCAGCGGTTTTCCTCGACCGGCACCAGGGCCTGGCGGATGTCACCGGCCGCCAGGGCTTCGCGGAATTGCTCAAAGCGCTGCAGAAAGCGCAGCGCCTGGGCCTGCTGGCCCAGGGTGAAGCGCCACAGGGCCAGGCGTTGCTGGGGGTTGTGCAGCTCCAGTGTGCCCACGCCAGCGTGGTCAATGAAGCGCAGCGTCAGGTCTGCCGTCAGCGGCCAGCGCTGCCAGTCGCCGTCCGCGCTCTTGCCGACAATCTGCTGATCCGTCAGCACCAGCAGCCCCTGCGCAAAGCGCAGCGACACCGTCAAGTCAACCGACAGTGCGGCTTGGACGTTCTCATGGGGTGCGAGCTGCGCCCGCAATTCAGCCCCCAAAGGGTCATTGAAGACACTGGAAGCGTCTACAGGATGGTGATGTTGCATGTTGAATCGTTAGAACCCTGCGTTGGCCAAGCTGCCAAAGGGGTGGGACATAGCGTATTCTCTGCAAGAACACGTGGTCTCCGAGTAGGAGCTGCACCTTTCAACGCAGCAAGAGCGAGTTTGGCTGACAAGCAGCCCCGGTTTTGCCTCCCGCACACGATGGTCATCTCTTTTTCAGACTGTGGCCTTTGACCCCAGCCTCCACACCAACGCTGACATCCATGGCGACATTCAAAGACATCCAACTGCTTCGTACCACCTACCTGCGTGGCCCCAGCGTCTGGACATACCGTCCAGTGCTTGAAGTGTGGCTGGACCTTGGTGAACTCGAAGATTACCCCTCCAACAAGATCGAAGGCTTCACCGAACGCCTGACGACCTGGCTGCCCGGCTTGATCGAGCACCACTGCGGCGTCGGCCACCGGGGCGGCTTCCTGGAGCGCCTGACCGAAGGCACCTGGTGCGGCCATGTGCTGGAGCACACCATCATCGAGCTGCTGAACATGGCCGGCATGCCGGCCGAGTTCGGCCAGACGCGCAGCGTCTCGCAGCACGGCGTCTACCGCATGGTGTTCCGCTGCCCCGAGGAATCGGTGGCCCACGTGGCCCTGCGCCAGGGCCACGGCCTGATCATGGCCGCGATCAACAACCAGCCCTTCGATGTGCCCGCCGCCGTGCAGGCCATCAAGGCCGAGATCGAGAACCGCTACCTCGGCCCCAGCACCGCCAGCATCGTGAATGCGGCCGCAACGCGCCGCATCCCCTTCGTCCGCCTGAACGACGGCAATCTGGTCCAGCTGGGCTATGGCGCCGCACAGCGCCGCATCTGGAGCACCGAGACCGACAAGACCAGCGCCATCGGCTTCGGCATCGCCGAGGACAAGGACCTGAGCAAGCAACTGCTCAAGGCCTGCGGCGTGCCCGTGCCCGACTGGGAGCTGGTGAAGTCCGCCGACCACGCCTGGGAAGAGGCCGACTACATGGGCCTGCCCGTGACGGTCAAGCCCTACAACTCCAACAAGGGCCAGGGCGTGGGCGTGAACCTCACGACCGAAGCCGAAGTGCGCGCCGCCTACGACGAGGCGCGCAAGCTGACCCGCTACGTGATGGTCGAGCGCCACATCCCCGGCCATGTGCACCGCCTGCTGGTGGTGGGTGACAAGGTCGTGGCTGCCTCCCGCGGCGAGTACCCTGAAGGCCGCAACAACCCGCGTGCCAAGGTGGTCACCGTGGACTGCACCGATGAGGTGCATCCCGACGTCGCCTACATGGCGGCCCTGTCCGCCAAGGTCGTGGGCCTGGACATTGCCGGCGTGGACCTGGTCTGCCAGGACATCCGCCAGCCCCTGCACGCCCAGGGCGGCGCCATCCTGGAAGTCAACGGCGGCCCCGGCCTGCTGATGCACCTCAAGCCCAGTGTGGGCGTGTCCCGCCCGGTGGGCCAGGCCATCGTGGAGCACCTGTTCCCCGCCACCGACGGTGACACCGAAGGCCAGGCCGCCCGCATTCCCGTGGTCGGCATTGCCGGCACGCGCCACAACGCCTTCATTGCCCGCCTGGTGGGCTGGCTGCTGCAGCTGTCGGGCAAGCGCACCGGCGTGGCCAGCAGCGAAGGCACTTTCCTGGAAGGCCGCCTGACGCAAAAGGGCGACAACACCAACTGGCATGCCGCACACCGTCTGCTGGTCAACCGCCTGGCCGAAGCCGCGGTCATCCAGACCACGGCACGCTCCATTCTCGAAGAAGGCCTGGCCTATGACCGCTGCCAGGTTGGCGTGGTCACGGACCTGGACGGTTTTGAAGGCCTGGCCGACCACGACGTGCTCGAAGCCGACCAGATGACCCGCGTGCTGCGCACCCAGATCGACGTGGTGCTGAGCCACGGCGCCGGCGTGCTGAATGCCGACGACGCCCCGGCCGCCGACTTGGCCCGCCTGTGCGACGGCCAGGTGCTGTTCTACACCCAGGACCCCAAGCACCCCCTGGTCGTCACCCACCGCGAAGGCGGTGGCCGCGCCGTGGTGCTCAACGGCCGCGATGTGGTGCTGGTGCACGGCACCTCCGAACGCGTGCTGGGCACCCTGGAGGTGCTGCGCCCCGTCAACGGCTTCGAGCCCGACACCCCGGCCCTGCTGGCCGCGATCGCCACGGCCTGGGCGCTGGACATCACGCCCGATCTGATCGCCGCCGGCATCAAGACCTTCGACTACCAGTCTCTGTAATTAAAAGATAGCTAACAGCGCTTGCTAGATCTACGTTGAATGCCAATTTGACCCAAATTTAGCGGAAAGACAGACCATGGAAATTTCCCGCACCCGCGCCCTGCGTGGCCCCAACCTCTGGAGCCGCAACACCGCTATCGAATGCGTCGTGCACTGCACGCCCGACGAAGCCGACTTCACCCGCATCGCCGGCTTCGAAGACAAGCTGCGCGCCCGCTTCCCAGCCATCGGCAGCCTGCAAGCCCAGGGCATGGACAACACCCTGTCCCTGGCCCACGTGCTGGAAGCCGCTGGCCTGGCCCTACAGGCCCAGGCTGGATGCCAGGTCACCTTCAGCCGCACCCACGCCACGGTGGAGCCCGGCACCTTCCAGGTGGTGGTCGAGTACACCGAGGAAGCCGTGGGCAAGCGCGCCATGGCGCTGGCCGAGGAACTGATCCAGGCTGCGCTGAACGACACTGCCTTCGACGCCAAGGCCGCCATCCATGCCCTGCAGGAGCTGGACGAGGACGAACGCGTCGGCCCCTCGACCGGCTCGCTGGTCAATGCGGCCCTGGCCCGTGGCATTCCCTTCCGCCGCCTCACGGCCGGCAGCCTGGTGCAGCTGGGCTGGGGCTCCAAGGCCCGCAAGTTCCAGGCGGCCGAAGTCGACCAGACCAGCTCCGTGGCCGAGACCATCGCCCAGGACAAGGACCTGACCAAGCGCCTGCTGCACGCCGCTGGCGTGCCCGTGCCCATGGGCCGCCCCGTCAAGGACGTGGACGATGCCTGGGCCGTGGCGCTGGAAGTGGGCCTGCCCGTGGTGGTCAAACCCCAGGACGGCAACCAGGGCAAGGGCGTGACGGTCAACATCACCACCCGCGAGCAGCTGGACAAGGCCTATGCCACGTCCATGGAATTCGGCACCGTGGTCATGGTCGAGCGCTTCCTGCCCGGTCACGACTTCCGCCTGCTGGTGGTCGGCAACCAGCTGGTGGCGGCCGCCCGCCGCGACCCGCCCCAGGTGCTGGGCGATGGCGAGCACACCATCCGCGAGCTGGTGGACCTCGTCAACCTGGACCCCCGCCGCGGCTCCGGCCACGGCACGGCGCTGACCAAGATCCGCCTGGACGACATCGCCCTGGGCCGCATCGCCGCCGAAGGACTGACCCCCGACTCCATCCCCGCCCAGGGCCAACGTGTGGTGCTGCGCAACAACGCCAACCTGTCCACCGGTGGCAGCGCCACCGACGTGACCGATGACGTGCACCCCGAGATCGCCGCCCGCGCCATCGAGGCCGCGGCCTGCGTGGGCCTGCACATCTGCGGCGTCGACGTGGTCTGCGAAACCATGCTCAAGCCGCTGGAAGAGCAAAACGGCGGCATCGTCGAGGTCAATGCCGCCCCCGGCCTGCGCATGCACCTGGCGCCCTCGTTCGGCAAACCGCGCAATGTCGGCGTCCCCATGGTCGACCTGCTGTTCGGCCCCGGTGAAGATGGCCGCATCCCCGTGGTCGCCGTCACCGGCACCAACGGCAAGACCACAACCACGCGCCTGATCTCGCACATCTTCGCCACGCAAGGCCTGCGCGTGGGCATGACCAACACCGACGGGGTGTACGTCAACGGCCGCCAGATCGACAGCGGCGACTGCTCTGGCCCCAAGAGCGCGCGCAACGTGCTGGCCCACCCCGAGGTCGACGCCGCCATCCTGGAATGCGCGCGCGGCGGCATCCTGCGCGAAGGCCTGGGCTTTGACCGCTGCCAGGTGGCCGTGGTCACCAACGTGGGTGAAGGCGACCACCTGGGGATGAACTTCATCACCACCGTGGACGACGTGATGCTGCTCAAGCGCGTCATCGTGCAGAACGTGGCCCCCAACGGCTATGCCGTGCTGAACGCCATCGACCCGCACGTGGCGCCCATGGCCAACGTCTGCCTGGGCAAGGTGATCTACTTTGGCGCCGACCGCCACCACCCCATCATGGCCACGCACCGTGCCCAGGGCAACCGCGTGGTGTACGTGGAAGGCGAGCACATCGTCTGCGCCGAAGGTGCATTCAAAGAAAGCATTGCGCTGGCTGAGATTCCGCTGACGCGCAACGGCACGATTGGCTTCCAGGTCGACAACGCCATGGCCTCCATCGGTGCCGCCTGGGCCGCCGACCTGCCCTGGGACACCATCCGCCGCGGCCTCGCCAGCTTCCACAACGACAGCGCCAACGCCCCCGGCCGTTTCAATGTGATGGACTACCGCGGTGCCACCATCATTGCCGACTACGGCCACAACCCCGACGCCATCCGTGCCCTGACCCAGGCCGTGTCCAGCATGCCGGCGCAGCGCCGCAGCGTGGTGATCAGCGGCGCCGGTGACCGCCGCGACCAGGACATCGTGGAGCAGACCCGCATCCTGGGCGCTGCCTTCGACGACGTGATCCTGTACCAGGATGCCTGCCAGCGCGGCCGTGAAGACGGCGAAGTACTGGCCCTGCTCAAGCAGGGCCTGGTGGGGGCCTCCCGCACCAGCTACAGCACGGAGATCCACGGCGAGTTCCTGGCCATCGACCATGCGCTGGCGCGCCTGCAACCCGGTGACCTGTGCCTGGTGCTGGTCGACCAGGTGGAAGAAGCCCTGGCCCACCTGCGCCAGCACGTGGAAGCGGCGGCCAAGGCCTGATTGGCCCACAGCCCCCGTGCGCATGGCTCCTCTTTGAGGAGCCATTTTTTTGTCTGATGCGCACGACAGACCGCGACGCAGGCCGACCAGCGGGCAAAGCACTTACCGACTTGTCATCGCTTGCCGCTATGCTCTGCATCCGCGCACACAACTTGCTACACCGCACATCCACAGCGCAACCGTGACCCGAAGAGGAAATCAGTATGTCCAAGCCTGGTGATTTTGAAAACGATGACCGCGTGTACAAGACCCTGTTGGAGTCGACCCGGGCGATTCCCTGGCGGATTGACTGGGCCTCGATGAAGTTCAGCTACATCGGCCCGCAGATCGAGGCCCTGCTGGGCTGGAGCGTCGACAGCTGGGTCAGCGTGGAGGACTGGGCCATGCGCATGCACCCCGAGGACCGTGAGCGCGTGGTGAATTTCTGCGTCTCCCAGTCCCAGTGCGGGGTGGACCACGAGGCCGACTACCGGGCGCTGACCAAGGACAACGGCTATGTCTGGATCCGCGACGTGGTGCACGTGGTGCGCAACCCCCAGGGCGAGGTGGAGGCGCTGATCGGCTTCATGTTCGACATCAGCGAACGCAAGAAGACCGAGGAAAAGCTGCTGAGTCTGCAAAAGGAGCTGGAGGTCCTGTCCTTCAAGGACGGTTTGACCAACATCGCCAACCGCCGCAGCTTCGACGCCCACTTCGAAGCGGCCTGGGAGCAGGCGCAGCGCGAGCAGCAACCCTTGTCCGTGCTGCTCTTCGACGTGGACTTCTTCAAGCAGTACAACGATTTGTATGGTCACATCCAGGGCGATGCCTGCCTGATCGATATCGCCCAGACGCTGAGCCTGGCCCTGGACGGCCCACGGGACCTGGTGGCGCGCTACGGCGGTGAGGAGTTTGTCGTGCTGCTGCCCGGCGCCGATGCCGACGCCGCGCACAAGGTGTGCCGAACGCTGCCAGCGCCTGATCCAGAAAAAGGCCATCGTGCACGCACTGTCACCGTTCAGCCGGCGCGTGACCGTCAGCATCGGTACGGGCACCGTGGTCCCCGACGAGGCGGCCAGGCACACCGATTTCCTGCATGCGGTGGACCAGCAGCTGTACGCCGCCAAGCACCACGGCCGCAACCGGATCGAGCACGTGGCCGTGCCCAACCTGGTCCAGGCCCCATGACCGCCCGACACGTTCGCGCTTGACCGCAGCGGCCCTGGGGCCAGCCGTGCGGGCCGCTGCAGCCCTTAGGCGGCCTGGGCCTGACCCAGTGCTTGGCGCTGGCTCCAGCGCACACCACGCCAGACGCTGAGGCCCGCCAGAGCGGCCAGCCCGGCGCCCACGCTGCAGGCGCCCTGCCAGCCGGCCAGGTTCCAGGCCCACACGCCCAGGGCCGAGCCGGCCGAGGCGCCGGCAAAATAGCCGGTCATGTAGACCGCGTTCATGCGGCTGCGGGCCTCGGGCAACAGACTGGCCACGCTGGACTGGTTGGTCACGTTGATGGCCTGCAGGCCCAGGTCCATCAGCAGCACGCCCACCACAAACCAGGCCACGCTGGCCTGCCCCCACCACAGCGGCAGCCAGGACAGCAGCAGCAACGCCGCGCCCAGGCGCAGCAGCACATGGCTTTTGCCCTGGTCGGCCCAGCTGCCCGCCAGGTTGGCGATCAGGGCCCCGGTCACGCCCGCCAGGCCGACCAGACCGATCTGCGCATCGCTGAGCTGCAGGGGCGCACTGGACAGCACCAGGGCCATGGTGGCGAACATCACGCTGACCGCGGCAAAGGCCAGCGCACTGGCCAGGGTGCGCTGGCGCAGCGCCGGCTGGGTGCGCAGCAGGTGCCCCATCGAGGCCAGCACCTGCGCATACGGCAGGGGCTGGGGGTGCCGCGAGGTGGGCAGCACGCGGCGCATGCACAGCGCCATCACGGCCATGGCCACGGCCGTGACTTGGTACACCAGGCTCCAGCCACCCAGGGTGGACAGGCCACCGGCCACGCTGCGCGACAGCAAGATGCCCACCAGCAAGCCGCTGAGCACCAGGCCCACATTGCGCCCCGCATGACCGGGCGCGGCCAGTGCCGCCGCCATGGGCACCAGCACCTGGGCCGCGACCGAGAACAGGCCGGCCACCAGCGTGCCCAGCATGAACATGGCAAAGCTGCCGGACCAACCCACCAGGGCATGGCCCACGGCGGCCAGCAGCATCAGCACCACGGCCATGCGGCGGCGCTCCAGCTTGTCACCCAGCGGGGTGATGCACAGCAGGCCCACGGCATAGGCCACCTGCGCCACGGTCACCGACAGGCCGGCGGCGGCCTGGTCCACACCGAAATGCAGCGCAATCGAATGCAGCAAGGCCTGGTTGTAGTAGTTGCCACCGGCACACAGGCCGCAGGCCACGGCCATCAATAGCAAAGCGGGCGCTGCCAGCACGGAGGGCGGCGCCATCGAGGAAGAAGACATGGAAGATCACGGGTCCAAAGCGGCCTGCAGACGGCAGGCCGCGCGCTGCCGGCACCAGGAACGGGGGGCACGCGCATGCCAAAGGGACGGCATTGTCGCGCGCCGGCGCAGCGCATGCGGCCGCTTGTATACAAGACACCCCTGGCAGGTCGTGCATGCCGGCACCCCCTGCAGGCCCGCAGCCCGTATGCTTGCAGCCATGCAACCGAAAACTCAACGACTCTGGATGGCCTGCGCCCTGCTGCTGGGCTGCGGGCAGGCGCTGGCCGAGGCGCAAACCATCGGCTCCGTGGACACGGTGTTCAAGCTGCTGGGCCCGGACCACAAGATCGTGGTCGACGCCTACGACGACCCCAAGGTGCCGGGCGTGACCTGCTACGTGTCGCGGGCCAAGACCGGCGGCATCAAGGGCGGCCTGGGCCTGGCCGAGGACCGCTCGGAAGCCTCCATCAGCTGCCACGCCACGGGCACCATCAGCATCCCGGCACCGCTGCGCCAGCAGGAAGAGGTGTTCACCGAGCGCACCTCGCTGCTATTCAAGCGCCTGCGCGTGGTGCGCATGGTGGACAGCACGCGCAACACCCTGGTCTACATGACCTACTCGGACCGCGTGATCGAAGGCTCGCCGCAGAACAGCGTCACCGCCGTGCCCGTGCCGCGCAGCACGCCGATTCCGCTGAAGTAAAAAAAGAGAGCTGGTGGCGCACATTGGGCGGTGTTTTCAGATTGAAATCACCTTGAACCCCAATGCATTCCAGCGCCAGCCGCTGCGCTTTTGAAAGATGGGTCGTCAGGGCTGCAGCGCCCGCGCATGCGCGGCGCAGGCCTGGGTGAAGGCGTGCAGCGCGGGCGAGGCATGCTTGCCCGCGCGCTGCACGATGGAGAAATGCCGCTCCATGCGCGGCAAGGCCGTGGGCAGCACCACCAGGCTGCCATCGTCCAGCATGGCCTGCACCAGCACCCGCGGCAGGCAGCTGATGCCCAGGCCCTGGGCCACGCAGCGGGCAATCGCCTCCGAGCTGCCCAGCACCGCCGCCGCCGGCAGCTGCTGCAGGCGCGGCAGCAGCGCGTGCTCGACCATTTCGCGCGTGCCCGAGCCCTCTTCGCGCAGCAGCCAGCGCG